>DATDFH010000188.1:0-6731 GCA_036522715.1 Verrucomicrobiia bacterium | reverse complement strand
AGCGCCTGATCGAACTTCACGCCGAGCCGCGCGTAGATCGTGTCGAACTGAACCTGCGAGAGACGCTGCATCTCGCGCCAGATGCCGAGGTTCTCCGCGTCGCCTTGCTGGAGCTTCACCAACTCGCGCCGCGCGGCGTCGAGCTTCGCCGGGTCGGCTTTGCACTCCGCACTGACTTTCCGGTAGAGGCGCTCCATCTCGGCGATGGGATCGGCCTTGAGCGCGTCGGCGTCGAGGTCGAGCTTCCAACCGATGAGCAACATGCCGAACTGTGTGCCCCAGTCCCCAATGTGATTGTCGGTCACGACGCGGTGACCGAGCAACCGGAACGCTCGCGCCAGGCAATCGCCCAAGATCGTCGAGCGGATGTGGCCGACGTGCATCGGCTTGGCGACGTTGGGCGAACTGAAGTCGATCACGATGGTCTGCGGCTGCGCGGCGCGCTGAAAGAACAGCGCCCCTCCCCTGCCCGCCTCGGCGATCGCTGCCGCCACGGCCTCGCGCTTGAGCCGGAAGTTGATGAAGCCCGCGCCGGCGATCTCCAACTTCTCGCACACGTCCGACACGTCGAGCTTCGCCACCACGTTCTCGGCGAGCTTGCGCGGGTTGAGCTTCCGCTCCTTGGCCAGCGCCATGAGGGCGTTGGTCTGGTAGTCGCCGAACTTCGGATCGGGGCACGGACGCACGAGCACCGACGCCGCGCCCGCGTCCGGCAACACCGCCGCAACGGCGCGCTGCAATCGCTCTTCGAGTTGATGATGGATCATCGGTTCAGGAGCGGCAGGGAAGCGGAAAAAGCTCCAAGTTCAAAGCTCAAAGCTCAAGGGAAGTTCCAAATTCCAAACCCAAAGCCCCAATGGACACGGCCACCGAGAGCACTCGGACCTTGGAACTTGGAGCTTCCCTTGAGCTTTGAGCTTTGACCTTCCCTGCTACTTCTTCACCGCGAACGACGTGATGATGTTGAACATCGTCTCGGCATCGGGCGCCTGTTCGAGCGACTGCCGGAATTCTTTCGAGTGAAGCAGCTTGGCGATGTTCGCCAGCGTGTGGAGGTGTTTCTGAAACTGCCCCTGCGGCACGAGAAACAACATGACGAGCGTGACGGGCTGGTTGTCGAGCGCGTCGAAGTTCACGCCGGCCCGCGAGCGGGCGAAGGCGCCGGTGACTTCGTAAATGAGATCGGTCGAGGCGTGCGGGATGCCGATGCCGAACCCGATGCCGGTGCTCATCGAGGTCTCACGCTTTTTGACGACGGCGGCGATGGGGTCGCGATGCTCGGGCTTGATCTTGCCGCAGGTGACCAGGTGGCCGAGCAATTCGTCGATGGCCTCCCAGCGGTTGGCCGCCTTGAGATCGGGTACGATCTGCTCTTTAGTGAGGATGTCACCGAGGGTCATAGAATCGAGTGCCGGCATTTCGCCCAAAGCGGTCGGGCAATTCAAGACTAATTCCGGCGGGCGAAACTTGCACCCTGCATCATGCCACCGCCTTAAATCATCCGGCTCAACCGATGCAGCACCTGCCCCGTGCACTCCAGCACCCAGCCGAACGAATTGAGCATGCTCACCCGCTCGGTCAGCAACGGCACGCCGACCAGCAGCGTGGCCACGTTTCCGAGCCAGATGACCACCGCCGAAAACAGATACCCCTGCTGCGTGATGTCCGATTGCCGCGTCTTGAGCACGTGCAGCGTGAGCGTGACGTGAAACGCGTATGCCGCGCCGATGCACAGGTGAAACCACACCGCGTGCCGCTGCCAGTTCCAGAACAGCGTCCCCGCCGCGAACACCAGCACCACCGACACCGCGTAGAGCGGGAAGAAATACGGCGCCAGCCCGATCAGGAAGTTGCTCTTGGTCGCCGTCACCTGCCCGCCGTTCGCGGACGCCTTGAACTTCTTCACCTCGCCGCCGAAGAGCCACACCCAGACGGCGTGCGTGAGTTCGTGGCCGACGACGTAGAGCCACATCGGCTTGGGCAGCATGAGGAACACGACCAGCCAGCACGCCGCGCCCGCGAGCAACGGCACCCAGACCAGTTCGCCGCGCCCGCCCGCGCTGGCGCGCAGCACGAGGAACAGCGCGTGCGCCGCCCCAACGCACAACGGCAGCAACAGCAGCGCGATGAAAAACTTCGCCCACTTGCGCATCGCGGGCAGTTAACGGCTGGCATCTCCAAGTTCCAAGTCTCAATCCAATTGCCGCTGGACATCGAGGCGATCCTGCACGGCAACTTCCTGCGCGTCCTGCGGCAGCATTTGCCGCGGTAGTCCTACGCTCCTTTGCCTCCACTCGCGGCGACCTTCGACTGTAATCCCGTCATCGTCAGCAGCGGCAGCACGTTGTAGCGGCCCTTGTCGTCATAGACGATCACGTAGGAGGCTTTGGGGGGCAGCGAAATGTAATCCCGATGCGGCACCCGGTACTCCTTGCCATCGGCCATCCGCAACGTGAAGGGATTGCCGCTGGCCACTGCCGATTCCACCTGTTCTCTTGTCATGGGGCCAGCGTTATCCAGAAGCCGGGAACGCGCAAGCGTCCGTGCAGTGCCCTTCGCGCAGGTCGCGGATGGCTTCGTCGGCGAGGGCGTCGAGGCGGCCGGCGGCGACATCCTCCTCGAACTGCTTGTCCCACGCGGCGGCGTCGAAGCCCAGAAACCAATCGCGGAACGTGGTCAATTCGCCGCGCGACAGCTTCTGGACTGCGCTCTCAATCTCAGAAACGGTGCTCATGCCGGAAGGATACCGCGGGTGAATTGCCGGGCAAGGGTGGAATCGCGTGGCGCATCGAGGCGATCCCGCACGGCAACTTCCTCCGCTCCCTAACAGCCCGTTCGTTCTCATAATCCATAGGTCTCTTTGAAATCGCTCAAGGTCCAATCATCGACAGCCGTCTTGTTCTTCCGCGCTAGAACAATCATCAGCCACGCACGCTCGCTCTTTTTCTTTAGACCGAAGGGCCTTGGATTGGTTTTGAGTTCGTTGAAAGCTCTATCGAACCCGCCGTCACACCAGACGGGTCTCACATTTTTGTCGTCGATTGTATAGCCAGTGATACAGCCGTGTAGCTTAAGCGCCTCAAGCACAGCTATCACAGTTGCTTGGTCCGTCTTCGTCATGGGCTCCCGTCTGGGTTGGTCTCTTCGTGTGTCATTTTTGTGGCGCTAGGAATGGTTGCAGGCGGAGGTAAACAGCTTGGTTGATCAAAATGGAGGCGATCATGAACCTGTTGTCGCCGACAAAGAATCTCACGTTGTCGAGAGGCTCCGGATCCTTCACTTTTCCGTTGCCATACCAATACACCAGAATGCCTCCGGCAAGATAGTGGCAGAGGACGACACGCTGCGAACACGGCGCAAACGTCTCGGCGCTATATAACAAGCAGTTCATTACGAACTGTTCGCCGCCTTGCAGAAAGGGCTTCTTCGCACCTAACGTGTTGTAGATGCCAACTGCTTCTTTTACGGTGTGGGGATTCACACGGATTGGCGGTGAATCCTTTGTTCCGACGGTGCTCGCAAGAACCTCGCCGATCTTTTGGGCGTTCTCGAATTCGCGCTGGTGCTCTGGTGTTAATTGGGGAGTCATACCGTGAAAGGGCCTAACTACTTCGGCTTCATTCTTGCAGTCTAATTCGGCGGGCCGTTCACAGGTTATCTGTCGTTTTCCACGTTGTCGAGAATCACGTTCATTCGCGCCACCCGCCCCTTCTCCGTTGATCAAAAAGGCATCACGGTTGATTCAAATCGGGTCATCGTTGATCGGTCCGGCAGCATCGTTGATCCGAAACGAATCATCGTTGATCGAAAAGGGGTCTTCGATGATAGGGAACCGGTCATGGATCATCGAAAGCGGGTCATCGTTGATCGGATTTCGATCAAATTTGATGGGGTATGCCTATCAAACTTGACCGGGTTTTTCATCAAATATGGCCCAAAACCGTCAGAACCGGCCTTGCCGGCCCCGGCTCAGGGCGCGGGCGGCGGGGTGGGCGGAGTGCCACCGGGACCGCGGCCAGGGTAGAGGGCGGCGAGTTCGTCGTGGATGTCGTCGGCCCCGGCGGTGCCGGTGCGGGAGGCGAAGGCGAGGTAGTTGAAAAAGGTCAGGTCCACATTCATCCGGTCGGAGCCGCACAGCATCTGCGTGTCGCCGAGGCGGGAGTCCACGGTGGCCAGCCGGGCGCGGATGCGGCCGATGCAGTCGCCAGCCGTGCCGTCCTTCTCGTATTCGGGCACGCTGACGCCCGGCGGCACCAGGTCGGCCCGCTGATGGAGGTAGTCGTTGCACTTGGCGTCGAAGGCCATGCGGGAGGGGCCAAGCTTGAAGAGGCGGGCGCGCTGTTCGTCGGTGAGGCTGACGGCGAAGACATCGACGGCGGTGCGCAGGGCGTCGATTTTCTGCATGATGTCGGCTTCCTGCGGAGTGGTGATGGTGATGGAGACGGCGTTTTGTTGCATAGCGGTCGAAGGATAGAGGTTAGCAGGTACGTTTCCGCCCCAGACGAATTGAGGACCCATGCCATAGCGGAGCGGTTGCCCGTTGGGCAGGGTCATTCCGTACCGGAGCGGTTCGGGCACGCGCGACTAGGCGCTGGTTTGAGGATGCGTGTCAAGATGCATCGCTCCCACGCGCATCGCACCCACCACCACCGCGCCCGCCTCGACGACGAGGTTCTTCGTCACCACGTCGCCGAACAGACGGCCGGTGCTGCGCACGTGCACGGTGTCGTCGGCTTGAATTGTGGCGGCGAGTTCGCCCGCGAGATCGGCGCCGCCCAGGTGCAACGGCGTCGGCCAGCGGAAATGATTGCCCGCGGGAATGACCAGTTGCGCCGCCTGGAAGGTGCCGCGAAAGTCGGCGCTCGAATAAATGGTGAGCGAGCGGCGCGCGATGATCTTGCCGAGGAAGCGGCCCTTGATCACCGCGTCGCCCGCGTCCACCTCGGTGTTGAAGACGTAACCCTTCTCCTCGATCACAAACGCGCCGTGCGTGCGGAAGTTTTTGGAGACCGCGTGGTCGATCCGGTAGTCGCGCAGGTCCACGTGGTTGCTGCACCGCTTGCACATGGTGGACTCGGCCTCGGGCGCGACGTGCAGCACGGTGCCGCATTGGAAGCAGATGACCTCCTTGGTGTCGTGCCGTGCCTGGGTGCGCTTCGCCGCCGGGTGGAGCGCTTCCTGAATGCGAAAGTGCTGGCCGCATTTCCGGCAGACGGTGGAGTAGGCATCGGGCACTTCGGGCTGCCCGTTCCCGCAATGCGGACAGGTGACGGTGACCTTCGCGGGATTCATGCGCTCCCGAAATGCAGGAGCCGACGTGAGAAGGCTCCATTCAATCGCCGGGGCAAAGTGAGCCTCCTCACGTCGGCTCCTACGAGATCAGAGAACGCCACTCACCGCGGACCCGGCCCGCCGCCCGGCGGTTTGGGCGCTTCCGGTCCGCGCGGCGGGGCGGCGCTCGGCGCAACCTTGTTCGGATTCACATCGGTGCGGCCCACGAAGGTGACGCCTTCCTCGACCTGGAGTTTGCTGGCGCGAATGTCGCCGAACAACTCGGCCTTGGACTTGATCTCGATCTTGTCCTTGGCGGTGACGTTGCCGTTGACCTTGCCGCGCACCACGACGGAGGCGGCGCTGATGCTGCCGTTGACCACGGCGTTCTCGCCGAGTTGCAACGCGCCTTCGGATTGGATTTCGCCTTCGATCTTCCCGTCGAACATCAGTTCGCCGCCGAAGCGGAGGTTGCCTTTGATTTCCACGTCATTCGACAGGACGTTTTTGTCGCTCGATTTGGGGTCCATAAGCAGTTGGATTCTTTCGCGCGATTATCGTTCGGAGAAAAATGCTGTCAAAGGAAACATCCGGCCGGAGATGCGCGCGATCTACGACTTGATGTCGCGCACCTGGAAGGCGGCGGCACCGACGATGAAGGTCGTCACGAGGACGCCCAGCAGGATGCACTCCGACTCCGCGATTTGCGCCCACGGCACAGGGGAGCTGAAGACGCGCAGCCAAGCCCGGAAGTGATAGATCAGGAACCACGGCTGGTAGCGTTCCATGAACGGCAGCGCGTCCATCACGGAATTAAGGAACAGCCAGGACAGGCCGAGGATCGTGGCGGCGGCGGGTTTCATGTTGAAACACGAGAACATGAACGCGAGCGAGAACATCACGCACGAGTTGACCGCGAGTAACACATGCGCGATGAGGTAGGCCGTGAGGCCCTCGCCGGCGCCAAGGACGCTGAACGCAAAACCGGGGATGAACACGAACATTCCCTTCCACGGAAACCACATCCATGCGCACAGGAGCGCCGTGGCGCCGAGCATGAGCACCAGCAGCGCGGAGAAGATCACGCCGGAAATCCATTTGAGGAACAGCAGCCGCAGCCGCGAAATCGGACGCGAGAGGATCATGCGCAACGTGCCATCCTCGGCTTCCTTGGCCACCATGTCGCCGCCGACGAGTGTCGCGTAAAGCGGCATAAGCAGGAGAATTTGCGGGATGAGCATGATGACCGCGACGGTCAGCGCGGAGATGAACTCGAGGGCGAAGTAGCCGTTGCCTTCGAGCATCCGCTCGGCGTCGTGCTGCCAGCGCGTCAGGCGGAAGGCCAGCAGCATGGCGTTCTGCGCGAGCAGAAACGCGCCGAAACCGATGTAGGTGCGCTTCTTGCCGAAGAGCTTCCAGAGTTCGTTGCGGAGTTGGAGGAGAATCACAGGGAGTCAGGG
>DATDFH010000187.1:0-2487 GCA_036522715.1 Verrucomicrobiia bacterium | reverse complement strand
ATGGCTCGAACAGAGGCTTGATGAAGGACAGCCGGTCGCCCTTGGTGAACCCGCCACCGTGGACGAGGATGCATGTGGGGAACGGTCCCTGGCCCTCCGGCACGAACGCGTCGAGTTGCAAGCTCGTGCCGCCGGGGTTGGCGAATTCGACGTGGAAGAAGAGTTCCGCGCGGGCGGAAACGGCGGCGAGCAGAAGGCAGCAGAGGAGTGTGCGCATGGAGTGACGGTGCCCGAAGCGCGCGCGGCGGTAAATGAATTTGCGGCATGCGGCTTCGCGTCGCGCTCACACGCGCAGCTCATTTATCCGCGCCGCTTGAAATCGTAATCGCGGACACAGAGCCGTTGGACTCGAAGCGCTTGCTGAACGAGAGCGAAACCTTCGCCGGCGCTGCCTTCACGTTCGGAACGGTCACGGCCGGCGGCGAGGTATATCCGGAGCCGGCGCTGACGATCTCGTAGCCGATCACCGCGCCGTCTTTCACCAACGCGTTGGCGACAGCGGGCGTGTGTTTCCAGAGATTCCGACTGCCGGGCGGATAGCGGTAGTAGTTTGAGACTTCATCGAGTCGCTCATTCGTCACGCCAAACTTGCCGAGCGCTGACATGAGCGCGGCCTTGTTCGCTTGCGCCTCCTCGCGCGTCGGGCCGCCGCTTCCCGGTCCCGCAGGATGGACATGACTGAAGGCTTCGCGGAACACCGCCGGCGTAACACCGAGCGCGGAGGCGACCAGCACCACCGGCCGGCCGTGGTCCCGCGGGTCGGTCTCATGGCCACCCGAGAAGACGACCGGCACACGCGTCACGTCTTTTGGGAGCGGCTGGGTTTGGGCGCTCGTGGAGAAAGTCGCACCGAGAACTGCCACGGCCGTCATGACGATGTGGAGAGGTCTCATCATATCAGTTGGTTTGGTGGTCTTGAGGTTCCTCAGGAAACTGGAACTTCACTGCGCGCCTTCTGCGGACACGCAATAAAGAAACTTGTCCGAGCGCAGAAAGAGCTGATCACCAACGACGGCCGGCGTGGCGTTGAACTGGGTGGTGTCGGCCGCGAGTTTGTTCTGCGCGACCAGTTCGAACTTCGGTTTCGCCGCGAAGACGAACGTGCCGTTGCGCCGGCTCACGGCGTAGATGTTTCCGTTGGCCAGCACCGCCGAGGCGTAGAATGGTTTGCCGCCGCGCCCGCTCGCGCTCGCGCCGGGGAGGCGTTCCTTGAAGACCACGTTGCCGGTCTTCGCTTCGAGGCACGTTGCGAAGCCCGCGTCGCTGGCGAAGTAGAGCCGGCCTTCGTGCAGCACCGGCGTGGGCACGTAGCTGCTCGTGCTGCCTGTCCACGCGAGGTGCGTTTTGGTCACGTCGCCTTTGCCGCCGAGTTTCACCGCGGCGGCAGCGGTGCGCGGGAAACCGCCGAAGGCGAACACCATTCCATCGCCCGCCACGACGCTCGGTGCGATGTTCCCCGGCAGACCGCTCTCGGCGAACCAGCGCAACTTGCCATTGTCGGGATTGATCGCCCACACCTCTTCGGGCATCGCGACCACGAGATCGGTCTGGCCATTGTGCGCGACGAGCGTCGGCGTGCCGAAGACATAGGCGAGCGCGCCGCCCTCGGACTTCCAGAGTTGCTTGCCGGTCTTTTTGTCGAGCGCGTAGATCGCGTGGCTTTCCTCGGAGGCGCTGACGATGACGGCGTCCTTGTAGAGCACGGGGCTGGAGGCGCTGCCCCAGTTCTTCGCGTTAGCGCTCGTGCCGAGGTTCACCTGCCAAAGCTCCTTGCCGTCCAGGTCGAACGTGTGCGCGCCGCCTTTGCCGAAGTAAACGAACACGCGCTCGCCGTCGCACGTCGGCGTGTGGCTCGCGAAACCGTGCTCCTGCATGAAGCCGTCGTAGCGATCCACCTGCGACTCCGCCGCCACGGTCTGCTTCCACAACACCTTTCCGCCCGCGCGATCGAGGCAGACGAGATGGCGCTTGAGATCCAGCCCGCTGCCTGACCAGCAGGTGAGCAGCACGCGGTTGCCGACGATGATCGGGCTGGACGTGCCGGCGCCGGGCAATTCGGTTTTCCATTTCACGTTCTTCGAGTCGTCCCAAGTCGTCGGCGGTTTCGCGCCGACGGCGATGCCCGCGCCATCCGACCCGCGGAACTGCGGCCAGTCGCCGGCGTGGAGCGAATTCAGAACGAGGGCGAAAGCGGCGAGCGTGACGAGGAAGCGTTTCATTGGGTCGGTTTGGTTTCTTCGGTCAGTTGCGGACGGGCGTTCAGACGCCGAGGCGCAACGGCAGGTTGCGGCGTGGCGAGAAATCGCTGATGCGAACATTCTGGGTCAGCGCTCGAAGGAAGGGCGCGGCGGCTCGTTGTTGCTGTTGTCGCGCGATATGGACGGGCGTGGATTCGGACGGCGAGTTTCGCCCCGCAATTGCGGCCCGCGTGGCGTGCTGCGCTGCACGGTGCGATTCTGTTCGCGCAACATCGGTCCCGCCGGCGGC
>DATDFH010000186.1:0-4437 GCA_036522715.1 Verrucomicrobiia bacterium | reverse complement strand
CCCTTCGTCGTGCTGGAAGCCGGATTGCGCGCGTTCGATGTTGGCAAGCCGACCAGCCAGACTGATCCCCTCGCGGGCTTCAACCGCCAGCATCCGCTATTCGAACGCTTCGGCGATGTTTACCGGACGGTGCGTTCGCGCGGCCCGTATTTCGGAATGCAGGAGTTCGCCGCGCACAAACCGGCGAACGGCTTTCGCATCTTCACCTTCGGCGGCTCGACCGTTTTCGGCCATCCCTATCTCAACGACACCGCGTTCCCGAAGTGGCTGGAGTTGGAACTGGCCGTGCGCAATCCGTCGCGCCGCGTCGAGTCGGTCAACTGCGGCGGTGTCTCCTACGCGAGTTACCGCCTCGCCCCCATCGTGCGCGAGGTGCTGCAATACCAGCCCGATCTGATCGTCCTCGCGATGGGGCACAACGAGTTTCTTGAAGATCGGACCTGCAACAGCCTCAAGCGCCGCTCCGGCTTCCTGCGGTGGATTGAGGAAAAAAGTTTCTCGCTCCGGATCGCGACGTGCGCCCGGCAAATCGTCGCGCGGTTCGGCAGCAAGACGCCTGCGGCACGGGGCGAAGAATCCAGCAGCTCGGAACTCTCGCCCGAAGTCAAAACGCGCCTGGACGATTCGCGCACCGGCTACGCTTCGTATCATCGGGACGACGCGTGGCACGCCCAGGTTGTGAGCCAGTTCGAGGAAACCTTTTGCGCGATGATGGACGAGTGCCGCACCGCAAAGGTGCCCATGCTGGTGGTCACACTCGGCTCAAGTCTGCGCGATTGCCCGCCATTCAAGTCCGAACACAAACCCGTCATCACGCCGTACGAGGAACGGCGCTGGCAGTCGGCGTTCGACGCGGCAACCGAAGCTGAGGCGACGAATCTGGATGCCGCGCTCGCACTCTACGGAAAAGCGGAGGCAATTGACGACCAGCACGCACTGCTTCTCTACCGCATGGGCCGTTGCTTTGATCGGTTGGGGCAACTGGACCGTGCGCGTGAATACTTTCTGCGCGCGAAAGATGAGGACGTCTGCCCGCTGCGGATGCCGGAGCGAATCTACGAACTCGAACACTCCATCGCTGCAAAGGCCGGAACCCCGCTCGTGGACGCGCGAAAGCTGCTCGAATCCCACAGCCCTGACGGGATTCCCGGCTGCGACATTTATCTCGACCACGTTCACCCGACGGTTGGCGCGCATCAATGGATCGCCCAGGCCATTGCGGCGAGGCTCGGCGAGTTGAGGTGGTTTCCCGAAACGACGCCCGTGTCCGCCGACTCGCGCCGGGCGGCGTATCATCGGCATCTCGAAAGCCTGCCGCCGAGTTACTTCACCAATGGCCGGCGGCGCGTCGAATGGCTGGAGAACTGGGCGCGCCGCCAGAAACTCTACGATGAAACCCTGCCGAAGGACGCGCGCGGATTTCTGCATCAGGGCTTCCGCCAGTTTGATTTCGACGACGAGGACGCGGCCTGGAAATCATTTCAGATGGCGATCGGGAAAGATTCGGGTACCGCGAGACAACTTGCCCGCCACGCGCTGGAACTGCTCGATCAAGGCCGGCCGGAATCCGCGCGCAATTTGATCAACCGCTTGAATCAGCTCGTCAGCGAACCCGCCCTCGAAAAGGAGATTCACAATGTCGCGTCCGCCTTGGAACGATTTGGAAAGTGATATCCGGCGCGCCTTTCAGCCGCGCCGTGCCGCCAGCAGACGTCCCGCTTGTTCGATCCACGCGCCGTCGGGCAGCGCGTAGGGACGGAACGTTTCCGAATAACCCTCCTGCTCGTTATAGAAGATCGCCCGGTGCAGGCCGAGGTTGCCGGCCTTCGGGCTGTCGATGAGGCTGGCGGAATCGTTCGCGCTCATCTGGAAGAGCACGCGCATTTCAAATTCGCCCAGCGCCTTGCGGCTCAGGCCGCGGTTCACGTTGTTGTAGGTGTCGCACACGGCGATGACATGGATGCCATGCGCTGGGCCTTCGCAGATGAGATCGTTGAGTTGCTTGCCGGGATTCGCCGCGCCCGCGTCGCCGCCGGAAAATCCGAAGTCCTCCTCGAATCGCAGCTTCTTGAGCTTCTGCAATCCGTGGATCAACAGGAACGTCTCGGGCGGATGACCGGCGTCGGCCGATTCGGTCCGTGTCTTCAATTCCTCGGCGAGACGATTGACGGCCGGCTCAATCTCCGCGCCGCGCGCGAGCGTCAGCCCGTGCGGAACAATCTTTGTGATGCGCTCGACAAACTCCTTCTCCGGCGAGCCGGGCGCGTTCGCGTCGATCACGATGAAACGCGCGGAAGCCACGGGATATTGTGCGGCGAGC
This sequence comes from Verrucomicrobiia bacterium, assembly GCA_036522715.1. Lineage (GTDB taxonomy): Bacteria > Verrucomicrobiota > Verrucomicrobiia > Limisphaerales > JACQFS01 > DATDFH01. The sequence goes on along the minus strand of DATDFH010000186.1, from coordinate 2,117 downwards.
GAAACCAATCCGACCGACAGGATCGCGAGCGCCGCCTCTTCGCGTTGGCCGACGATGAGGACATTGTTGCCGCTCTGCCGGTGGAACACGGCCTCGGTCGGGCCTTTGATCGAGTTCGGCGCGCCCAGCCAGAGCCGCGGCGCTGACGGCGCAGCTTGCGGTTTCGCTTCGAGCGCCGCGCGCAGCAGTGGGTTCTCGCCCGCGTCCGCCGGGGCGTTCCCTGCAAAGACAATCGGGCTTGGCTGCGTCGATGATTTCTTCTTCGCCAGCTCGTGCGCCTTCTCGAGATAGCCTTCGCGCACGTCGTCCGGCAGCCACACGGTTTGAAACGGACTGTTGCCCTCGATCGTCCCCGCGGTGTCGTTGTAGATGCCCTCGCCCGGGCGCGAGAGCAGGCGCGGCGCGGGGTTGTTGTCGTCCATGATCAGGTAGGCGTCGGCTTCGTTGCACTGGAGCGCGACGCGGATGACCATCTGGCCGATCGTCGTGCGCGCGAGCGTGTAGGCGCCGCCGAGCGTCTGCGAACCGAGCAGCACATGGATTCCAAACGCGCGGCCCTGGCGCACAATGCGGTCGAGCAACAGCGCCGCGCCCTGCGCGATGCGGTCGTCCTCGACGAAGAATTCCTGGAACTCGTCGATGATCAGCAGCGAACGCGGCACCGGTTCCGTGCCACCGGCCCTCTTGTAGCCCGCGAGGTCCTGCACGCCAAGCCGCCGGAAAATTTCACCACGCCGGCGCAATTCCTCATCGACACGCTGGAGTACGCTCAGCCCGAACTCGCGGTCGCTCTCGATCGCGACGACGCGCGCGTGCGGCAACTGATGCGCCGCATAGCACTGAAACTCGACGCCCTTTTTGAAATCGACGAGGTAAAACTCGACCTCGTCCGGGCTGCACCACAACGAGAGGTTGGTGATGATGACGTGGAAGAGCGTGGACTTGCCCGAGCCGGTCTTGCCAGCGATGAGCGCGTGCTGGCGCGTGCCCTGCCCGATGGCGAGGTATTGCAGCTTCGTTGCGCCGGTGCGGCCAATGGGCACGCGCAACTCCGCGGTCGTGTCGAGCGACCACAGTTCGCTTTCTGCCGGCGCGATCTGCGTGAACGGCACCTCGACGCGGTTCGCTTGAAGGCTGTCTTTACCGACCGCTTGGATGAACTCCGTCACGGTCTCGGCGTCGGGCGGGGTGTCGAGGATCAGTTTCGTACCGTCGGGAAATCCGCCGGCCAGCAGGAAGTCGCTGCCCTTGCCGCTGAGGCACACGCTGTTCTTGCGCAAATCCTCGGAGAGTGCGTCTTGCGGCGCGGTCTGCCGGCGGTCCCAGTGGATGAGCGTGAACACGCCGCAGCGCGCGCCGCTGGCGGCGATGCTCAACAGCCGCCTCGTCGCCGTCTCGCTGAAGTTCACCGGGAAATCCGCGATCACCAGGAAATGATATTTCTCCGCGATGTTCCCCGCCTTCTCGTTGTATTCGGCGATGGTCTCGTATTCGTTGCGTAGATACATCTGGATGACCTTCTCCATGTGCTCGTTCAACTCCGCGAGGCGCTTCTCGATCTGCGCGCTCTGCGTCCAGATGCGGCCGCTGATGAGGTTCTCGCCGTAGTCGGCGAGGTGCGTAACGCCGGCGAAATTCTGCCCGAGGCCGACGGGGTCGATGATGCTGAAGTTCAACCGGTTGGTCGGCGAGTTTGAGAGCAAGCGGAGAATGATGTTGTTGAGCGCGCCGATGGCCTCGTCGCGTCCAGTCTTCGCCGTTTCAAAGAGCACCGAGCCGCCGCGCGGGAAGGCTAACATCAAAGGGATGGAAAACTGCGCCGGGCCGGGCAGCGCCGGTCGCCGCTCTTGTGGCGCGACGCCGGCCAGCTTCTCAACGTCCACCTCCAGCCGGCCGAACTTCGCGACGTGGGCGAATTCCGCCGGCGCGCTCCAGTTCTCGTGAAACTGCGGATCCCACGGCGGGAATAGTTTTTCGGCCATGGCGTTGGCTGAGTCGAACGCCGTGTAAACCGGCGCCGTCTTTTCTTTCAGTTCCGTCTCCAGCGACTGCCAGCGCGCCTCGTGCTCGCGTGTGAGTTGGGACTTTCGGCCCTCGTGGGCGGCCGACAATTGCTG
>DATDFH010000185.1:0-3512 GCA_036522715.1 Verrucomicrobiia bacterium | reverse complement strand
GCTGTGCATACGGAGTGCATCGGACCGATGAGCCGCAGATTCAGCATGCGTATCTCTCGTTTTTTTTGCGCCGGCTTCAGCCTGCTCTTTGGCGGCTGGTGCGCGGCGGCGGATTCGCAAATGACGGACACCCCGTCGCTGCGCATGCCCGCCCCGGGTTCCTACCAACTGCGGATCCTCGCTACCAATCTACTGGAATTGACCTTGATCAACTCCAAGCCACCCGACCCAGCGAGAGTCGATAGTTGGGATTTCGTGGATGCAGGCGGCGTGTTTCACGCGCCGGCCCTGTCCGAGTTCGCTGTGACCGTCGGAGGCCAGCCCGCCGTGGTCCAATCGGTGGGCTTCAAGCGCCGCCCGCTCTACGCGCCGCTTGCCGTGCGCGACCTGCGCATCGACAACCGTCTCTATCTGCGGCTGGCCACTGCGGTCGGCAACAACCAGACCGTCGAGGTGAAAAATCCGGGTGGTACGCTCTGGCCTGCGAGCAAACAGTTCATCGCCATCGCGGCGCCGCTGCGCTTCAACCCGGCCATTCATGTGAACCAACAAGGCTATGTGCCGTCGTTGCCGAAGAAGGCGATCGTCGGCTACTATCTCGGCAGCCTCGGCGAGATGGACATCCCGGCGGCCGCCGGATTCCGGCTCGTGGATGCGAACAGCAACGCGGAGGTTTATCAGGGCACGCTCGTCGCGCGGCCGGACGTGGGTTACACCAACACACTGCCGCCGTATCAGAAGGTCTTTGAGGCCGACTTCACAAGCTTTGCCACGCCGGGAGATTACCGGCTTCTTGTCCCCGGTCTCGGCACGTCGCTGCCATTTGCAATCAACGACGGTGTGGCGATGGCGTTTGTCCGCACCTACGCGCTGGGCCTCTATCACCAGCGTTGCGGCACGAGCAACGCGTTGCCGTTCACGCGCTTCACGCACGACGTTTGCCACGGCGCGCCGGCGAGTGTTCCCTCGCCGCAGTCGTCGTTCGGTTTCACCTGGTACGTGATGTCCGCCTACGCGCGGTCCGTCAATCCGGACAATCCGCCGCAGATCGCTCCGGCGCTGACGAACGAAGCCGCGCAGCTCTATCCGTTTGTGAACCGGAACAGCGTCGATGTCTCCGGCGGCCACCACGATGCGGGTGATTACAGCAAATACACGATCAACAGCGCCGCCTTGATTCATCACCTGGTCTTCGCGGCCGACTCGTTTCCGGGCGTCGGCGCCTTGGACAACCTGGGTCTGCCCGAGAGTGGCGACGGCAAGAGCGACGTGTTACAGGAGGCGAAGTGGGAAGCCGATTTTCTGGCGAAGATGCAGGACGCAGACGGCGGGTTTTACTTCCTGGTGTATCCGCGCGAGCGCGAATACGAGAGCAACGTGCTGCCCGAACAGGGCGACCCGCAAGTCGTCTGGCCGAAGACCACCGCGTCCACCGCGGTCGGCGTCGCAGCGCTGGCGCAGTGTGCATCCAGTCCGCGTTTCAAGCAGCAGTTCCCGGCGGCCGCCTCGCTTTACCTGCAAAAGGCTCAACTGGGCTGGGCGTTCCTGACCAACGCCATCGCGCTTCACGGCAGGGCCGGCGCCTATCAGAAACTCACTCCGTACGGCGACGAGTTCACGCACAACGATGAACTGGCGTGGGCTGCCTGTGAGATGTATCTGGCCACGACCAATTCGTCCTACCATCAAAAACTGCTCGAGTGGTTTCCCAACCCGAACGATCCGGCCACTTGGCGGTGGGGCTGGCGGCACATGTACGCGTCGTACGGCAACGCCATCCGCAGTTACGCCTTTGCCGTCCGCAGCGGGCGTCTCGCCGCTTCGCAACTGGATTCGACCTACCGGGTCCGGTGCGAAACGGAAATCGCCGCGGCGGCCAACGATCTTCTTACGTGGGCGCTCCAGAACGCTTACGGCACCAGCTTCCCGCAACGCGACAAGGATAGCCTGAATGCGTCGTGGTATTTTTCCAATGACCGCGCGTTTGACCTGACCGTCGCGTATCAACTCGACCCACGCTCCGAGTTTCTCGACGCCATTCTGGGCAACTTGGATTACGAAGGCGGGTGCAATCCGGTCAACGTGTGTTACCTGACCGGGTTGGGATGGAAGCGGCAGCGCGAAGTCGTCCATCAATACGCCCAGAATGACCGTCGCGCGCTGCCGCCCTCGGGCATTCCATTGGGAAACATTCAGAGCGGCTTCCAATTCCTGCCCAACTACGGCTCGGAGCTCGGCGCGCTGAACTTTCCGCCGGACGGGGCGGCCGCTGCGCCATATCCGTTGTACGACCGGTGGGGCGACAGCTACAACATCGCCACGGAATTCGTGTCGCTCCAGCAGGCGCGCAGCTTGGGCAGCCTGGCTTTTCTGGCGGCGCAAACGTCGCTGGCGTCGCAGACGTGGCGCGCGGCTTCGGCGCAGATTACCGGACTGCCGGTGAGCGTGATGACCAACGCGACGGTCACGGCCGCGCTCAACGTCCCCGGGATGGATTTGACCTCGGCCCGCGTCGTGTGGGAGGCGCGCGACCAGGAGCCAGCCTTTGGCACCAGCTTCACTTTCACGCCGACCAACTACGGCCCGCACCGGATCGAAGCCGAGGCCGCGTGGCCCGACGGGCGTCGTGCGTTTGCCAGCGCCAGCTTCTTCGTGACGGATACGTTGCCGACCGTAACCGTTGTCGCCACCGTGCCGAACGCCTCGGAAGAAGGCCCAACGCCCGGTCAATTCACGGTCAGTCGCGACAGCGGCACGAACGACGACCTGACCGTCAATTATCAGTTCAGCGGCACCGCCGCGAAGTTTGATGATTACCGCCGGCCACAAGGCGACATGCCGGAGTTCGTCGTTATCCCCGCCGGCTCGCTTTCCGCCACGATCACGATTGTGCCGGTGAACGACACTATCTTTGAAGGCGTTGAGACGGCGACCCTGACAATTGCCGGCAACACGGCTTACCACGTTGGCGCTCCCGCCGCCGCCACAATCACGATTGCCGACAATGAATTGGGCATCCTCCGTGTGATCATGTCGGCTGGAGGCGACGCGACCCTCACGTGGGTCAGTGTCCCGGGCAAACACTATCAAGTGATCTGCAAAGACAATCTGGACGATCCGGGCTGGACCGTGTTGAACGCCGACATCGCCGCGACCGGCCCGACAACTTCGTGGACGGACGCCGCGCTGCCGTCGCGGACGCAACGGTTCTACTCCGTGCGCACCGTGCCGTAGGGTACATTCTTCAAATTTTCTCTCCGCCGCCCGTTTCGATGATGCCTTTGGATATGGCGTAGCGGGTCAGGCCGGCCGCGTTGTGGATGTTCAATTTGTCCATGAGCCTCTGCCGGTGCTTCTCGACGGTCTTGATGCTGAGGTCCAGTTCGGCGGCGATTTGCTTGTTCGCCTTCCCCTCGGCGATCAGTTGGAGCACTTCGGCCTCGCGCGAAGTGAGCAGGTCGGTGGGTTTGCGAAACGGGGCGCTCTAACTGATCGCCGAGGGGAAGGCGAAC
>DATDFH010000184.1:0-4624 GCA_036522715.1 Verrucomicrobiia bacterium | reverse complement strand
GACCTGCCCAGTCCCGAGACACGCTGGGAGCCCTGCCCCCATAATCAGAAGAACAGTCGCAGACCGAGTTGCATCATCCGCGAGAAATTCACTTGCGAGGTGATCTTGCCGAAGGAGCCGGATCCGAGCGACCCGTTCGGCGCTTGGAACATCGGGGTATTGAAGGCGTTGAGCGCTTCCGCGCGGAACTGGCCTTTGAACTTTTCCGTGAAGCGTATGCTCTTGAAGATGGATGCGTCCCAATTGGCCTGGCCGGGACCACGCATGCCAAGAGTGCGCGAGAGGTTGCCGAAGGCGCGTTGCGGCGCAGCGGAGAAAGCCGCGGGGTTGATGTAGCCGGTGAGACGATTTTCGAGCGAGCCTGAGGTAACGGGGCTGGTTCCGGTGGCACTGGGGCGCTGGCTGGCGTAGCCGAAGGTGGAGTTGTTGTTGGTGCTCTGGGTGATCTGAATCGGGAAGCCGGACTGGTAGACGGAAACGGCGTTGAGGCTCCAGCCGCCAACGAGGCAGTCGAGGGTCTTGCCGTTGAGCATCTTCTTTTCGCGTCCGAAGGGCAGCTCGTAAGTGAAGCCAGTAGACCAGCGTAGCGGGGAGTCCACGTTGGCAAGGCTGTATTCGGCCTTTATGTCATAGGGATTCTGCGGGCCGGCATTGCCGCCATTGAGAAAGTTGCCCGCGCCGCCCGAGCTGGCGTCGTGGTTGCGCGACCACGTGAACGTACTGAGGAAAGTGAGTCCTGAGCTCATGCGCTTCTGCGCTTTCGCGACGAGCGATTGGTAGTTTGCGAAGCTGAGATCGGCGGCCTGATAGTTGATCGTACTGAATGTCGGGTAGGGCAGCGCCAATTGGACCCCGCTCACGGTGGATGCGGCGATCACACCGACGCCGCCCTTTCCGAAGAAGGGGTTTGCCACCGACGCCGTGGAGACCGTCGATAACAGCGAAGGATTCAACGCGTTGATGTTGATATTGGCGGTGGCTTGCGTCAGGTGCAAAGAGTGCGATCCGACGAAACCAAGCTCGATGGCCACGCCGAACGGCAGTTGCCGCTGCACGTCAAAGGAATATTGATGCACGCGCGGTGATTTGGAGTCGGGATCGAGAATCGACAGGCTCTGGCCGACGCCGGTCACGTCGCCGAGGCTGTTTCCAGTCGGCTTGCCAACTCCGGTGGGGAAGGGATTCGTCAGGTTGTTGGCGGGTGTGGCATTGCCGTCGTTGCTGGCGACATAGGTCGACGTCGCGGTGTATCCCGGAGGATTGTAAGGCGTGCCGATGGCAGCCTGGGGCGCCCAAAAGAGGCCGTAACCGCCGCGGATGGTCGTCTTGGAATTCAACTGCCACGCCGCGCCGATGCGAGGGCCAAACTTGTTGAGGTTAGGATTGCCGGTGCTGATGGGGTTTCCGTTCACGCCGGCGAACTGAATCGTGCCCGGAGAGCCCAAGGGGTTGTTGAGGTGGCCGTTGAACCCTACCACCATGTGATTGTTGGCTTCCTGCAGGCCGTATTCGCGCTCCCAGCGCAGACCCAGGTTGACGGTCAGCGATTTGGTCACGCGAATGTCGTCCTGGAAATAGGCGCCGTAGCCATTGCCGTACTCGTAGAGCTTGCTGGGAATGTAGCCGGTGCCGGCGGAGGGCGCACCGAGCAACATATCAGCGAGGTCCGCGCCGGTGCCGGTGACGGCGGTCAGAGGCGTGGATCGCGAGAACACGCCGTTGAAGGTGAAAGCGCCGGCGCTGTTGGCGAAGTCGTTGCCATCGTTGTGCATGCGCCGGTAATCGAATCCGGCTTTGAGACTGTGGCGGCCGTGATACTTCGAAATTCCAGCGGAGAAGTTCTTCGAATGGTGGACGTAATAGAAGTTGTTATTCGTTCCCAGGCTGTAGGCCGAGTTCATGGTGACGTTCGGAAACGTGGGCGAAGCCACGCTCGCGACGAAGGAGGGATCGAAGCCGAGCTGCGCGAGATTGTAGCCCTGGCTCACCTGATAGCCGTAGTTGGGGAAACGGTTGAAGCCGTAGCGCACGGTCAGTACCGTAGTCGGCGAAAGAGTCAGGAAATTGTTCAATGCCGTCGCGTCCACGCGGCGCAGCAGGCGCCACTGGTCGGGCGAGGATACCGTAGCGAACCACGTGTTGCCAGGCTCCAGCGAAAAGTAGCGGGCGTAGCTCAGGCTGGCTCGCCAGAATCGCGTGATGTCGTGATTCAGCTTTGCGGTCTTCTGCGAGGCGCGCGAGGGCAGGAGCGCCGCTTGCGTGAGGTTGATATCACCGTAGTAGTTGGACGTGATCTGCGGCTGCACGTAGGTGGCTGCGATTCCTAGCCCGACCTTATTCAGACGGTCGCCGGGAATGACATTACCGGCGAAAGGCGTGCGCGTGCAGGTGTTGGGCGATCCGCCGCAGACCGTGGTCAGCGGGTCGTAGATGATGTTGAGTCCGCCGGCTTTGGCCTTGCTCTGTGAGAAGTTGCCGGCGCGTTCCAGCGCGGTCGGCGTGTAGAACTGGGAGGAATTGGATTGGGTATCGTCGTAGCCTTCCCAGGCCAGCCAGAAGAAGGTCCGGTTCTTGCCGTTGTAGACCCTGGGGATACGCACGGGGCCGCCAAAGCTGGCGCCGAAGGTACGGTTGGGCTGTTCCGGAAGCGGGAGTCCGGCGGCATTGTTGAAGTAGTTATTCGCCGCCCAGCTCGTCTGGCGCATCGAGCCGAAGACACTTCCATGGAACTCGTTGCCGCCCGATTTCAGGTAAGTGTTGAACATACCGCCGCCGGTCCGGCCCATCTCGGCGTCATAAGTGTTGGCTTGCACTTTGACTTCCTGCACCGCCTCGAGCGTGGGAATGATCATGGCGCGATTAGCGGCATCGGTAATGGGGATTCCGTCGAGCAGATAATTGTTGCCGCGGACCGGTCCGCCGGCAATCGTAATCTGTGAGGAGCCGCTTTGGTCCTGCATGCGATTGTAGTGCGGGTCGCCAACGGGGATCACGTTTTGCGCGAGTTTAGACATCATGAAGGGGTTGCGGCCGAGGTTGGGGAGGTCGGTGAGTTGCTGGCGATCGATGACTTGGCCCTGCGAGGCGTTGGCGGCCTCGATGAGAGAGACTTCCTCGGTGACCTGGACGCTTTCGCTGACGCTGCCGATTTCCATTTTGAGATCGAGCGCGACGATTTCCTGCGTGCCCACGATGACGTGCTTGCGCTCGAAGTGTTTGAATCCTGGGGCCTCGGCGCGGACGGTGTAGGTTGCCGGCACCATCTGGCTGAAGGTGTAGGTGCCTTCGGCGCTGGAAAGCGTGGCGCGTTGGGCGCCGCTGGCTTCATCGACGATGGTGATCTTGGCTTCGCCGATGGATTTGCCGGAGGCGTCAAGGATGCTGCCGCGGATGCCGCCGAGATAGGACTGCGCCAGAAGCGCGCCTGAAAACACGAATAGCGTGAAGATCGTTCGTCTCATCTTGTTCTCCCCTGAAGTGAACTGTTGACCCCGTGTACAAAAGGCGGACTATCAGTCCGCTGCGGGCTGCCAGCGCGCCCTGCCAATATTTCCGTTACGAACCCAGATAGCTTTGAGCAGATAGATGGAGCAGCCGATGGCGACGGCGGCCACGGCGTTTACCAGCAGCACGGAGATCGCGGTGGCCAGAAATGCGGCTGCGTCCGTGCGGCTCATTTTCGCGAGACGATGCCACGCGCTCCAATCGAGGAGGCAGAGGCCCATCCATGCGGTGACGCCGGCGAGCGCGGCGAGCGGGATGTGTGAGACGGCTCCAGCGCCGAGCCAAAGGATGGCGGCGAGAAAGAATGCGTGCAGCAGATTGGAGAGTCGCGTGGATCCGCCGCAGCGGACCACGGCGAGACTGCGCGCCGGAATGCCGACGCTGAGCGGCGCGCCGAACATGCCGGCGCAGAGGTTGGCGATGCCGTATGCGCCGAGCTCGGCGTCGGCGTCGGACGCTTTCATGCGTTTGTGGCGGCCTTGGAAATGCTCCACCACGCGCGACGTGATCAGAATGTTAACGCTGGAAACAAAGGCCAGCGCGAAACCCGAGGGCAGGACGCTGAGCACGTCTTGCGGGGTCCAATTGAAACCGACGAACGGCGGGAACACGGTGGGCAGCGCGCCGATTTCCATCTCATGCATTCCCAGGAGGCGCGCCACCACGACCGCTCCAACTACTCCGATGAGCGGCGCCGGCGCGCGGTAGCTCCATCGCGCGGCCAGCGTTGCGCCCACAATCACGGACAATCCCAGTAATGCCGGCATCCACTGAAAGCCGCCCAAGTGCTCCACGACGGCGGCGAACTGTGTGATCGTGTTCGCCGCTCCGCGTGTCGCGGGCGAGCTGACTCCGAGGATGATGTCCAGTTGCGACACCAGCATCATGCCTCCGATCCCGCAGGAGAAGCCGGTTACGACAGCATTCGGCACTCGCGTGATGTGGCGCCCGAGGCGCATCACGCAAAACCCCATCATGATTACGGACGCTACGATCGATACCTTGGCCGCGCCGCCCACACCCTGATGCCGCACGGCAAGGGCCATAAACGGAACGGTAGCGCTGGCGGTTCCGCCGATCAGCACCGGGTTGCGTCCCAGGAACGCAATGATAGGCGCGG
>DATDFH010000183.1:0-3454 GCA_036522715.1 Verrucomicrobiia bacterium | reverse complement strand
CCGCGCGTCGAGGCCTACGGCTGTGTGGACGAACTCAATGCCGCGCTCGGCCTCGCGCGCGCGACGGCCACACACGACTTCGTCCGCGACAACCTTCTCCTCATTCAGAAAGACCTCGTCACGCTCATGGGCGAACTGGCCACTGCTGTGGATGACTTGCCGCGCTACGTGAAGGACGAATTCTCGCTGGTCAGTTCCCAACTGACCGCCAAGCTCGACAAGCTGGTGCGCGAGATCGAGGCGCAGAGCATCCGCTTTGAGGGCTGGGCCACGCCGGGAGCGTCGGTCCACTCGGCCGCGCTCGATGTCGCCCGCACCGTTTGTCGCCGGGCGGAGCGACGCGTGGTGGCGTTGCAGGAGGCTGACCAGTTGCACAACTCCGAGATCATCATCTACCTCAACCGCCTGGCCGACCTCCTGTGGCTCTTCGCGCGCTGGGTCGAGACGAACACGGAGAGCGGAACGCACGGCGCCACGGGGTGAAGAATGGAGACGCGAAAGAAGGGCCGCCGCTCCGAGGAGCAGATATCAACGCGCAGCTTCCAACGCGCGCCTGATCGCCTCGACCAGTACGCGGCTGGGTTCGAGCTTGTGGACGAACTCCTTCACGCCGAACGCGCGATAGAGCCGTTCCTTCCGCGAATCCACCACCGCAGAATGCACCACCACGTTGCCGGCGTAATTCAAGCGGCGCAGCTCCTCGACGAGACCGAGGCCGGTCAACTCGGGCATGTTGTCGTCAGTCACGATCACGTCATAGCCGGTGGGCGCGGCGCGGAATTTCTCGACGGCGAGGCGGCCATTGGGCGCGTGGTCCACGTCGAAGCCCTCGCACTCCAGCAGCATCTTGATGCTCATGGCCACGCCGGCTTCGTCCTCGGCGTACAACAGCCGGGCTGGTGGTCTGGATTTGGAAACCTGAGATGACATTGGAAAAGCTGGAAAGGCGGCGTGTCGTTGCTTCGGCTGAGAAACTACTTTCTCAGCCGTTTCACAAGCAAATCTTCGGCCCCGCGTTTGGGCCGCAGGATCGCGAACAGTTCGCCACCGACCTGCCGCGTGGACACCACCCGCCATGGGCTGGCGTCAGCCAGACGACGCGCGCCGACGCCGTCGGCAATGGTCGGGGCAGTCCGGCCGCCGAATATCTTCGGGCAGACGGTCAGGTGCAGCTCACCCACCAGGCCGGCGGCGAACAACTCCGCGTTGAGTTGCCCGCCGCCCTCGCAAAGCAGCCGTCGGACGTGCGACTTCGCCCGCAACCACCGCAGCGTCGCAGGCCAGTTGATGTGCGTGCGACCGCACACGCGAACTTCATCCGCCAGCGCACGCAACTTTGCGAGCCGTCGTGCGCTGGCCCGCGCGGTCGTTAGAACGATCAGCGGGCCAAACCGGCGCGTGAAGATCGGCGCGCGTGGATCGATACTTCCCGATCCGCTGACGATGATCCGCAGGCTGAACTCCGCCAGCCCGCGCCGCTGTCGCGCGCGACGAAACTTCTCGCCGCCGGGTCCCATCAGCACGCGGCTCAGTTCTACCGTGCGCGCGCCCGACATCACCGCGTCGGCCGTGGCGCGCAGCGCGTAAAGGTTCTGCAGATCGCGCTTGCTCCCGAAGGACACAACGCGCCGGTTCGCCGTCGCGATCTTTCCGTCCGCCGTCATCGACATGTTCACGAAGACGAACGGAAGTCGGGATGAAGTCTTTGATTTCAAGTTTCTGGTTTCCAGTCGGCCACGCACGTGTCCCGATGGCGGCGAACTAGAAACCAGAAACCGGGAACGCGAAACCCGAAACTTACAGAATCAGCATCGCATCGCCGTAGCTGAAGAACCGGTAGCGTGCGCCGACCGCCTCGGCGTACGTGCGGAGGATCAATTCCCGCCCGCCCGTCCCGCCCGGCGCGGCGAAGGCGCAGACCAGCATCAGCAACGTGGACTCCGGAAGATGGAAGTTGGTCAGCAGCGCATCGACGGCGCGGAAGGTGAAGGGCGGGTGCATGAAAATCCGCGTGCGCCCCGTTCCAGGCTTTAACTTGCCGGCCTGCCCGGCCGCGCTTTCCAGCACACGCAGCGTCGTGGTGCCGACCGCGATGATCCGCCCGCCGCGCGCGCGTGTGGCGCGGATGAGTTCTGCCGTCTCCTCCGGCAATTCGTAGCGCTCCTCGTGCATCACGTGCCCCTCGATCTGCTCGACCTTCACCGGCGCGAAGGTGCCCAGCCCGACGTGCAACGTGACAAAGCCGACACTCACGCCTCGCGCCCGTGCCGCATCGAGAAACTTCGCCGTGAAATGCAATCCGGCAGTCGGCGCGGCGACCGAACCCGCCGGCTGCGCGAAGACCGTCTGGTATCGTTCCGCGTCCTCCGCCTGATCGAAGTGTTGCGACCGTTCGATGTACGGCGGCAGCGGCACCTCGCCAATCTGCGGCAGCGCGTCGAGAATGTTTGCCACGCCCGAGAAGCGCAGGCGGCAATGGCCTTCGTCATTTTTTCCGAGCACGGTCGCGCGGATGTCCGTCGCGTTGCCCGCGCGGTCGGTGAAACGCAACTCCGTGCCGGCTCGCACGCGCTTGCCGGGTCGCAACATTGTCCACCACTCGTTGACGGTGGTTTCCTCGACGAGCAGCGCTTCGATCTCGCCGCCGCTCGTCGCCTTGCTCCCACGCAGGCGCGCCGGGATGACTTTCGAGTTGTTGAGGATCAACGCGTCGCCGGGACGGAGGTGTTCGAGCAGGTCGGGGAACTGCTGGTGTTGCACGCGGCCGTCGGCGCGGCGCAGCACCAGCAGCCGGGAAGCGTCCCGTTGCGGGGCCGGATGCTGGGCGATCAATTCCGGCGGCAATTCGTAATGGAACTCGGACGTTCTCAGGCCGGCAGAATCTAGGTGACAGGCGTTTGGATGCAATGCTCTGCCTTGACTTCCGGCGCGGGGCAGCGTTTCATCGGCGAAATCAACCCAGCGGATGCCAACCGATCCACCCAGAGGAGTAGTTCAATGAGGCATTCGCGTCTGAACAAGGAGCCAGATTCTACCATGATCCTTCGCGCATTTTGCCGGCTTGCCCTCGGCGGCCTGTTGTTTGTTTCAATGCCCGCGGCCTGGGCGTTCCGCCACGCGGATCACGAGGAACTGCCCAATTTCGAGAAGCGCGTCCCTGCCGCGCCCACGGCTGCGGAATCGGCGGCGAAGGAAAACGCCGCCGCGGAACTCGGCCGGCGGGTGGCGGGAGTGAAGGTTCACACCGATTCGATTCTCGGCGTGCCGCGTTGGGTGGGTTCGACGGAGGGTTTTCTTTCCGGGCCGAAGGGAATGGGGAAGGGGATTTCGGCCGCCGGCGTGCGGGCGGTCCCGGCGAATGATCCGCATCGGACGATCAAGGCGTTCGTTCACGAGCACTCGGTGTTGTTTGGTCACGGCGTGCAGGCGCTGGATCGCGCGCGGGTCGAGCGGG
>DATDFH010000182.1:0-5282 GCA_036522715.1 Verrucomicrobiia bacterium | reverse complement strand
AGGGCACGAGCACGACGAGGTCGTCGAGGCCGTCCTGGTTGGCGTCGTGGACGATCACCGTGCTGGGATTGGACTTGAACGACTCCGAGAGCTTCTGCGTTTGCATCTTGCCGTCGGCGCTGCGGGTGACGAGTGAACGTTTTCCGTCCTGGTCGTTGATCGCGGCGAGCACGGGCTTTCCCTCGCCGCGAAACTTCCCGACGGCGAGCACGAGCGGTTTGCCCTCGATCGGCAGGATGGTCGGGAATGCAATGCGGCCCTTGTCGTCGAGCCGTGTGACGCCGACCTGCCGCTCATCCGCGCTCAACAGGAAGATTTCCGCTTTGCCGTCGCCGTTCCAGTCCGCGACCGCGAGGTCGGTGACGCCCGCGAGCGTTGGAAACGATTTCGGCGGCGCGAGCGAGCCGTCCGCTTGTTGCAGGTAGAGCGTGAGCTGGCCGCTTTCGGGTTCGGCGACGAGCAGATCGTCGCGCCCATCGCCGTTGAGGTCGGCCCAGACGGTGCTGCGGCGGATTTTCTCGGTGCGATTGAGCGGGAGGACTTGAAACTGTCCCTGCTTGAGCGGACCGAGCAGCGGATCGGCGTCCTTTTGCTTGAAGTTGGAAATCTGGGCGCGGCCCGAGTTCGCGGCGATGGTGATGACCTCGGTGCGATGGTCGCCGTCGAGATCGTCTGCGGTGTAAGAGCGGATGGGCGCAAGCGGGAAGTGAATTTCGGGGCCAAGTTCGCCGGACTTGTTCTGGAGTCGAAAGCGAAACGGATTGCTGTGTTCCCAGTTCACGAGCAACAGGTCCTCGCGCCCGTCGCCATCCACGTCGAGCACTTGCACGGATTTCACCGTGCCGGAGAAGGGAATCTTCACCGGCTCGGCGAGCGTGTGATCGGCGTTCTGCGCGAGGAAATAGACGTAGTTCTCGGCGAGCAGCAGCAGGTCGGTGCGCCCGTCGCCGTTGAGGTCGCCTACGTTCATCGCGTTGGGTGTGAGCTGCGCGTCCTCGATGGGCCAGCGCTTCGGCGGGCCGAACGTGCCCTTGCCGTCGTTGTATTGGACGATCAGCTCCTTCGGCTCGCCGTAATACGCGAGGTCGGGATGGCCGTCGCCGTTGAGGTCGGCGACCACGAGCGCGGCGATGCGTTTCTCGGACGCAACCGAATCGATGCGGAAGCGCGCGCCGGGCGGGAGCTCGTTCAACTCGCGCTTCATCTGCGCGGTCTTCTTCAAATCCTTCTCCGGTTTGCCGGTGAGGTTGAAGAGGATGTTGATCTTTGCGCGTGAGTTGTTGACCACCACCAGATCTTCGAGGCCGTCGCCGTCGATGTCGCCCGAATGGAGCTGACCGAAGCTCGGGTCGATGGGAAACACCTCGGGGCCGGCGAAGCCGAACTTCCCGGCGGACGCGGGCTCCTTGGTGGCGGCGGAGAACAAGGCGAGCGTGCTGCACAAGTTGACGAGGCAGGCGCCGTGGAAAAATCGCATGGCGCGGAAGGTGCCAGCCGCGGATGCGTTTGGCCAGTTGATTTGCCTGTGGCGACGACGGGGCGGTTTGACGTTCCGCAAATCTTCCCTGACGGTGCGCCTCATCATGGCCTATCTTGGAATGGGACAAGTGACGAGATGAAATGGTCCATCAAACTCGGGCGGTTCGCCGGCATCGACGTGTACCTGCACGTGACGTTCCTGCTTTTTCTTGGCGTGCTGGGCGTGATGTTTTGGCAGGAGGAGCAGAGCGTGGCGGCGGTATTTCAAGGCGTGGGCTTCTTCCTGTCGCTCTTTGCGTGCGTGGTGCTGCACGAATACGGCCATGCGCTGACGGCGCGGCGGTTCGGCGTGCACACGCGCGACATCACGCTGCTGCCCATCGGCGGCGTGGCGCGGCTGGAGCGGATGCCCGACAAACCGATGCAGGAGTTCTGGGTCGCCGTGGCTGGCCCAGCCGTCAATGTGGTCATCGCGGGCGTGATTTTCCTCGTGCTCGCATTGAAGGGAGTACTCACGCCGTTGAACGAAATCGGACTGACGGGCGGAAGTTTTCTGCAACGCCTGATGGTGGTGAACATTTTCCTCGTCGCCTTCAACATGCTCCCGGCATTCCCGATGGACGGCGGTCGCGTGCTGCGTTCGTTGCTGGCGCTGAAACTCGACTATGCGCGCGCCACTCAGATCGCCGCGGCACTTGGGCAGTTCATGGCGTTGCTGTTCGTCATCGCCGGTTTCGCGCTCGGCCACTTGATGCTGATGGTGATCGCGTTGTTCATCTGGGTCGGCGCGTCGCAGGAAACGAGTGTCGCGCAGTTGAAGAGCGCGCTCGGCGGCATTCCCGTCGAGCAGGCGATGCTAACGGATTTCCAGGTGCTCGCGCCGGGCGATTCACTCGGGCGCGCTGTCGAGTTGATCCTCGCCGGCTCCCAGCACGATTTCCCGGTCGTCGAGGGCGGTACCGTGGCCGGCATCCTCACGCGTGGCGACTTGATGGCGGCACTCGCACAACGTGGCCCATCGGCCGCGGTGGGCGACGTGATGGAGCGCGAGTTTCAGCGAGTCGAAGCCGGGGAGATGCTCGAATCGGCGTTCAGCCGACTTCAGGAATCCAGGTGTCCGATGCTGCCGGTGTTCCATCACGGCGAACTCGTGGGCTTGCTGACCACGGAAAACATCGGCGAGCTGGTGATGATCCGCACTGCGCTGCGCGAATCCCGGCAGACGCGCCGCAAGCCGCCGGTCGTCCTGACGCCGCGTTAAATCACCGGCAGCGCCACGGTTTGCCGGGGAAACGGCTTGCTTCCCGCCCTGACCGCCCGCATTTTCCCCGCGACAAATACGTCATGCGCCTGCTGGTTCGCCTCAATTTCATCCTTGCCACGTGGGCGCTGGCGTTGGGCGCGGCGCACGCGCAAAACCCCGGCAAGCTTCCCGACCTCCTCGCCCGCGCGACGGACGGCGAGCGCAAAGTGGTGTTCACCGCACCGACGGCGAACTTCACACTCGGCTCAAGCGAGTCGGTTCATCCGCAACTCAAGCCCGCCTTCGAGGTCGAGTGGAGCGGATCGCTCACGATTCTGCGCGGGGGAAAGTACACGTTTCATGCCAACGCGAAGGTGCTCGTTGATGGCGCTGAGGTTCAGGGCAAGACCGTCTCGCTTGAGACGGGCGAACGTGCACTCAAGGTCGAGTTCAAGCGAGCGCCCGGCCCCGCGCGCCTGCAACTCGAATGGGAATCGGATTTCTTCCGACGAGAGCCGGTTCCTTCGAGCGTATTCTCGCACAGCGAAACTCCTGCCGAGCTTGCTGCGACGACGAAGCTCGAGCGCGGCCGGCAACTTGTCGAAGAGCTGAACTGCGTTGGCTGCCACACAGCCACAGGGGATCTTCTCCGCGGCTCGTCCGGCCCCGATCTGTCCGCCGTCGGCGACCGCGCGAGCGCAGCGTGGATTTTTCACTGGCTCGAAAACCCGCAGCACTTCCGCAAGGACGCGCTGATGCCGGCGCTGCTGGCGGACGCTCAGGCGCGCGCGGATGTGGCCGCGTATCTCGCGAGTTTGAAGCCTTCGCCAGCCGGCGGCGCGGTGGGCACCAGCGCGGCGGCGGTGGCGCAGGGGAAGGAGTTGTTCAACTCGGTCGGCTGCAGCGCGTGTCATGGCGATGCCTCGGCGTCGCTCGCTGGGCTTGGCTCCAAGTTTTCTCCCGTTGCGCTGGCGCGCTATCTCGCCGATCCGCTCGCGGTCGATCCGAGCGGACGGATGCCCGAGATGGGCTTGAACGTGCTGGAATCGGAACATCTCGCCGCCTTCCTCGTGCAATCGAAGAACGCCGAATTCGAGAAGGCGCCGCCAACGGGCGACGCTGCGCGCGGGCGGCAGTTGGTTGCGTCGAGCGGATGCGCGAACTGTCACACGGTCAAAGACGCGAAGGGCGCACTGGCCAGCACGCTCCCCGCGCCGGCGTGGGCGAAATTGACGCCGGGCAAGGGTTGCTTGCAGGAAGCTCCACCGCCGGGCGCGCCGCGTTTTGCGCTGAGCGCCGCGGATCGCGAATGTCTCGATGCGTTCTTGAAGCGGCCCGACATCTCACCCGCGCCGGTGCAGGATTTTCACCGGACGATCTCGCGGTTTCAGTGCAACGCGTGCCACGAACTCAATTTCCCGGCGCGCGTGACGTTCCCCGTTTCGCCGCCGCCGCTGACTGACGCGGGAAACAAGTTGCGCGCGAACTGGCTGGAACTGGTCCTCGAAAAACGCAAACGCGTCCGGCCGTGGATGGCGTTGCGCATGCCACATTACGGCGAGGCGGCAACGGCGGGCGTGGTGAATCAGTTCGCCGCACAGGCTGGCGCCGAGTTGGGCGCGGGCGAAACGATTCCCACGCCGACACCGGAACAGATTCAGGCGGGCATCAAATTGATCGGCACCGGCGACGGCGGCCTTGGCTGCATCACCTGTCACGATTGGAAGGGTGAGAAGTCCATCGGCGAATTGCGCGGGCCGGATCTCACCGAGATGTATGCGCGCGTGCGGTCGGACTGGATGCGGCGCTGGCTGCGCGAACCCAGCCGCGTCATCGCGGGCACGGCGATGCCGGCGTTCTTCACCGAGATGCCCGCGACGAAAGCCACCCAGATGATCGAGGATCTTGTGCGCGCGTTGTGGGCGGGCAAGGACATGCCCACGCCGTCCGGCATCGGCGAAGCGCCGCCGAGCTACACGCTGAAGGTGGGCAACGAACCCGTGCTCTTCCGCACCTATCTGCCGAACTCGCACCCGCGCTCGATTGCGGTCGGGTTGCCGGGTGGGCAGGCGTTTTGTTTCGACGCGGCATTCTGCCGGCTGCGCTACGCGTGGTCGGGCGGCTTCCTCGACATGAAACAAGTCTGGGCCACGCGCTCGGCAGAGATGGCCGTCCCGCTGGGCGGCGTCTGGTACGCCGCTGCCGACACCACGCCGTTGCGCATCGGAAAGCCCGACGCGGAAGCGAAACCAAAATTCCGCGGCTACAAACTGGTGAAGAAAGTTCCCGTGTTCCTCTACGACCTCGACGGCGCGCAGGTCAGCGAAAAGGTCACCGCGACACCCGACAGCAAGGGACTCGTGCGTGAATTCGAAGTGACCGGCGCGAAGGGCGACGTGTGGTTCGTCAGCGGCGAAGGCTCGCGCGTGCGCTTCTCGTCGTCGTCGGGCGCGTTTGCCAATGGTCGCCTCAAGGCCGGCAGCGGAGTGTCAGTGAAATTCCAAGTCACGGTGGTGCCCCAATGAATCTGCGCCGTCATGCCCTTTTTGCGCTGTTGCTG
>DATDFH010000181.1:0-4189 GCA_036522715.1 Verrucomicrobiia bacterium | reverse complement strand
CTCGGACAAGCTGCCTTTACTGGCTGTTTCCCGTGACCAGCGCGGACGACGTTGCTCACCTGGCCTTCGGCCGACTTCCGCCACGTGCCTTGCTCACGAGCATCTTCGTCTGCGAGTTGGACGAGACGAGTTTGCCCGCGAGCACATCGACCTCGGTGAAGCGCGCCATGAGAATTTCGCGCTCCTTCGCGCGCTCGCGGTCGTAGAGGATGTGGATCACGCCGTCGGGCGACTGGAAGCCGTCGGGATACGAGACGCCGTTGCGTTCCTCGAAGACGAAACCGCCCTTCCACGACTTGCCTTCGTCGTCGGAGACAAACGCCGTCATCTGTGTGCGGCCCGTGCGCTTGTCGAGCGGACCGTTTTTCACAAGCAACAGATTGCCCGATGCAAGACGGCGCAGGAAGAAGCGCGCGCTGGGATTTTGGATTGCCGATGGTTTTGGCTCAGTCCACGTGCGCCCGCCGTCGGACGAGAAGGTTTCCGCGATGCCATACTTCGTGCGCGCGAGCATCCAGAGCCGGCCGTCTTTCAACTCGACGAACATGTGCTCGTCGAAGTCGCTTTGCGGAATCACCACGCCGCCGCGGCGCGTCCACGTCGCGCCTTTGTCGGTCGAGACGAACAGATTCGCCATGCGCTGGTCGTCGAGTTCGGGGAAGCCGCCGTCGCGGAGTTCCTCCGGTTTGATGCGGTCGCGGGTCCAGAGCGAGATGTGCATGAGCCAGTCGCCGTTCATCAACACCGTCGGTTTGTTCAACGTCATGCCGTGCCAGAGGCGACGCGGCGCGGACCACACGGGCTTGTCCGAGTCGGGATTGTCGCAGGTGATGGCCCACGCGCCGGCGCGGCCGTCGAAGTAGCCCATGCTATGGTCGAAGAACAGCCAGAGCCGGCCCGTAGGGTCGGTCCAGAAATTTCCCACGAGCACGCGGCGGCGCAGGCCGTTGGGCACGTCGGGCGGGTCAATCACCAGCCGCGGCTTCGACCACGTCGCGCCGTCGTCATCGCTCGACGCGGCGACGAAGTAGCCCTTGTCGCTGTCGCCGCCCGCGACCCACGCGGCCCAGAGGCAGCCCTTGCGCGTGCGATCCAGGCCGATGACCATCGCGAAATCGCGTTGCTCGTCTGAATACTCCGGGCCGGGATTGGTGTTGATGACCGGCGGCTCCAGCGCGAGGTCGAGGATGGCGGTCGGCACCGCTGCGGGAGATTGGCCGCAAAGAACGCAGAGCAGCGTAAGGAGCGATGGGTGGCGTTTCATCGCTTGAGACAGCTTGGAACCGACCTCAGCCCTGAAGGATTTTCTTCACGACCTTCATCGAGTCGGCGAAGCGCTCGTGGACGTAAGCCATCGCCTTCTTCACCTTCGCGTGCGCGGCGGGATAGTCGGCATCAATGGCGAAAAGTGTCTCCGCCATTTTCTCTGCGGGCGTCTCGTCCATCTCCAACAGCCACTCCGGCAGGCCGATGTCTTTGAACATCCAACATTTCGGCGAATGAAACTCCGAGTAGGTGTGGATGATCGGCGTGCCGTTGGCCAGCGCGATGATCGGCGAATGCGGTTCGTGGCAAACGATGGTGTGCGCGCGGGCGAACACGGACGCGGACTCATCGGCGTTCCAGAAATATTCGAGGTTCACGACGTGCTTGCGGATGTCCGGCGGCAACGGGTCGTGGATGAGCCGTTTGTTGTGCTCCATCTCTTTCTTCACCTCGGGCGCGATGAGCACCTTGTGCCCGGTCTTCTTCACCCAACGCGTGACGAGGTCGCGATACTTGGCCGCGCGACGTTCGTCGTCGGCGATCTGTTGCGGTGTGGGATGCAGCGGATTGAGCTTGGGCGTGCGAGTGTCATCCACTCCCGGGAGCTTGGCGGTGTTGGTGCGCAGTTGAATTGTGATGAACTTCCGCTCCTCCAATCCGAGCTTCTTCATCGTGGCCAACCCACGCGCATCGTCGCGCACGTCAATGCCGAGGCAGCCGTCGGGTCCGAACTCCAACACGGGTGTTTTCACAACGGCCTTGCGCAGGATGTCGAGCGTCTTGGTTTCGCGCGTGTAGATGAACGACGCGCCGTTGAGCATCGCGATGCGTTCCTCCGCACCCTTGCCCCCGACCATGCTGGGAAAATACGACTGGCCGAAAAGTCCGTAGGGCTTGCCCGCCTTCCGGCAGAACTCCATGAAGCTCGTGTCCTGCCCCATGCCGGAGTTGCGGATGAACAAATCCGCACCGCGGATCGCCTCCTGCAATCGCACATCCCGCGCGGTCTTGCCCGTGAGGCTGCCTTGCAGAAATTCCACCTTCGGAAAACGCGCGCGCAACATCGCGGTGACGCGCTCATCGAGCTTCATCGCCCACACGACGACGCGGACGTCCGGCAGATGCTGCTCGATGACCCGCAAGGTCCCCGGCGTGTGCCCGATGTCGCCGATGTTCACCGTGTCCCACGCGGATTGGAGCAGGATGGTCCTGGGTTTCGCGGAGGCGGCGAATGCGCTGGCGCCGAGCGCGGTGAAAACGGTGCCGAAGAAACGACGGCGGGTGATCATGGCAGCGGCGGCAGTTTCGCCCCGTAGTAAACCGCGCGGTGCCGATTGTCATCGAAGGCGAAGTGGAGCCATTGCTTGTCCTTGCTCACGAAGCCGTCGGGATAATTCATCCGGCCCTTCGGCCCGTCGCAGGATTCCTTTTGGAGGATGCGCTGGTAGGGCCACGTCTTCAAACCGTCGAAGCTGATCCACAACGCCATCGGGCTGCGGTGCGATGGATTCGGATTATGGAGGATCGCCACCATATCGCCACCGAGCGGGTAAAGCGTGGCCTTGGAGCCGGGGTTGGGAATGTCCGTCTTGCGCGCGAACTCCGGCCAGGTGCGCCCGCCGTCCGCTGACTCGGCATAGTAGAGTACGCCGCCGAGCCGGTCCGCGCGGATGATCATCGCGATGCGGCCGTCGCTGAGTTCGGCGAGGTTGTTCTCGGCCCAGCCGAAGTAGAGGTCGTTGGTCGTGAGCCGCACGTTGCCGTGCTCGGTCCACGTTTTGCCGCCGTCGCGGCTCATGAGGGCGCCGTTGCGCGGGTTGGTGAACTTGCGCTCCAGCGGCGGCTTCGACTGCTCCGCCTCCGGCCCGATGTAATGCTGGAACGGCAGCAGGATGCGGCCGTCGCGCGTGACGATGTGATTGCGGATGAACGTGCGCTCCTTCAACCGGCCCGGCACCTCGTGCGGCTTGCTCCACGTCTTGAACGAATCGTCGCTGATGAGGAACCACGAGCGCCATTCCGTGTTCCAATGCTTGGCGTGCGTGCTGAAGAACAGCGTGCAGCGCCCGTCGCGAATCATCAGCTCCGTCGGCCCCTGCCCGATGGTCTTGCCCTCGCGCGGAAAGCCGACATCGAACCGCTCCAGCTTCGACCACGTCCGGCCCTGGTCGTGGCTCCGCGAGACGCCGGTGTAATTCAACGGTGACGGCTCGGTGTCGCCGCCCGCGAGCATGAAGTGAATCCATGAGCCGTCGGGCAACTCGCGCAGCGTGGTGTCGCAGACCATTTTGTTCGGCGACACGCCATCGAAAATGATCGTGGTGCGATCTTGCTTCACGTCTTCGGCCGCTTGCTTGGCCCAATCCGCCGCAAGGCAATTGCCGAAAAAAACGAAAAGGGACGAAAAGAGGGCGATGAAGTTTTTCATTCGCTCACTTCTTCGTAAAGGGCGCCGCCTTCAACGTCTCGATGAGGTAAGCATCCGTCGAGGTGTGCTTCGCGTCGGGCGCGCCGGGATAATACAGCTCGCACGGGACGCCGAGTTCCTTGCAGTGCTCCTGCAACTTCACGCCGAAGTTCGCGGTGTGCGTCGGATCCTTTTGATCCTGGCCGAGCGCGGGCGGCGCTCCGAAGGTCATGTAAATCGGCGGATCGTCCGCGGTGACGAGCGCATACGGGGAATACTCGGCGATCCACGGCAGGATGCGTTCGCGCGCGGCCACGAAGTCGTCGAAGTTTTTGAACTCGCCCGACTTGCTGAACGCGTGGCCGCCATAGCTGCTGTTCGGCGTCCACTCGCGCATCTGCTTCGGATCGAGCGTGGTCTGCGCGCCGTTCACGGCGGCGCACCAGAGGCGGGTGGATTCGCGCGCGATGGGATCATCGCTCCTCGGGTCCGCCATGTCGGGATGAAACGCGAGCC
>DATDFH010000180.1:0-21299 GCA_036522715.1 Verrucomicrobiia bacterium | reverse complement strand
ATCGTCTTCAACCTCGTCGCGATGGTGCTGCTGGTTTTGCCCGTCAGCCGCAGTTTGAAATGGCTGAACCTCACGTGCGTGCTGTGCATCGTCGGCATCTGGATCGAAAAAGGCATGGGCCTCGTGGTGCCCGGTTTCATTCCGACGCCGCTTGGCGAAATCGTGGACTACCTGCCGACGCTGAACGAAACGTTGATTTGTTTCGGCATCTGGGCGTTTGGCCTGCTCTGCTACACCGTGCTCCTCCGCATGGCGGTTCCGATCTTGCAGGGCGAGTTATCGAAGGCCAACGAGAAGCAGGGTGAGGCGGTTGCTGCTGAGGCTCAGTTGCGACAAACCTCCAACGCCTGAACGCATGGCCGCTCAACTGACAGCGGAAGACGGTCGTCAATCGCTGAACGCCCACGTCGCGGCCAAGGGTGGGGAAATCCGTGCGAAGTACGGCCCGCGTATCGGTTGGAGCGAACTGCTGCTGCTGTTGGAAGATCGCGCCTATGTCCGTTACCCGTGCGAAATTGCGTTCGAGTATCTGCCGTTGCAGCCGGGCGAATTCGCGCACCCCGTGCCGAAGGGCGATCGGCCCGAGGACGGCTACACGATGTACGTGCATCCGTTCTTCATGACGCAGCCGGAGAAAATCCCGTACCTCGTGTTGTATCAACTCGTCATCGTGAACTACGGCGACTTCGCCTCGCCGAACGATGCAGAGACTTTTGGCGCGTGCGCCCTTGGCCTTTCGAACGACGAGTACTACGAGATCCTTTGTGAGCTTGCGGATGAACTCTCACCGGACGGTCCGGCACAGTCGCGTGGCGCCAACCCCCTCCACCGGATGCGGAGTGGGAGGCTGTTGGAGGACATTTCAATCGCGCGCCGCCGTCGCGTCTGCTAATTCCTCGCCCGGAATTTTATGAACTCGGAACCGACCTCAAGACATTTCATTCATCTCCCGTTCGTTCGCAACTGGATCAGCCTGGCCGGCGCCATCGTGATGCTCGGCAGCGTATTCGCGTTCGTTCTGCTGCTGATCTTCGACCTCTTCACCAAGCGGGAAAGCCCCTACTCCGGCATCCTGAGTTTCGTCGTGGCGCCGGCGTTCTTCGCACTGGGCGTGTTTTTCATGATTCTGGGCCGGTTGCTCTACCGACGACAGGCGGCGCGCGCGGCCGGACGCGAGTTCAAGCCGCGGTTCGTCATCGACCTTTCGAGCGATCGTCACCGCCGCTATCTCGCCGTGTTCGTCATCGGTGGACTGGCGTTTCTTCTCGTCAGCGCCATCGGCAGCTACCAGACGTATCGCGCCACGAGCTCGGTGCAGTTCTGCGGACAAGCCTGCCACGCGCCGATGGAGCCGCAGTTTGTCGCGTATCAACACTCGCCGCACGCGAATGTCGAATGCACCGAATGCCACATCGGCTTCGGCGCGGGAAATTTTCTCAAGGCGAAGTTCAACGGCGTCCATCAGCTTCTCGCGATGGCCACGGATGATTACCCGCGCCCGATCAACCTGAGCGGAAAGATTTCGATCAACCAGAAGACCTGCGAGCAGTGCCACTGGCCAGAGCGCTATGTCGGCAATCTGGAGCGCGCCTACCACCACACCCTTGCCGACGAAAGCAACAGCACCTTCTCTGTGCGCCTGCTGCTCAAGGTCGGCGGCGGCGACCCGACCCACGGCCCGCCCGGTGGCATCCACTGGCACATGAACGTCGCCAACAAGGTCGAGTACATCGCCACCGACAAGGAACGCCAAGACATTCCGTGGGTCCGGATTACACACGCCAACGGCCAGGCCACCGAGTTCCGCAAGCCCGATTTCAAGGAGGATCCCGCCAGGCACACGTTCCATGTGATGGACTGCATGGATTGCCACAACCGTCCCGCGCACCAGTTCCGCGCGCCCAACGACGCCGTCGATCTCGCGCTTTCGCTCGGCACGATCAGCACCAACCTGCCGAACATTAAAAAGGAGGCCGTCACCGCGCTCATCGGCGCCACGTCCACGCAGGCCGAAGGAATCCAGAAAGTTGCCGAGTCCTTGCGCAAGTCCTACCCAAACCGGCCCGAGCCGGAAGTGAAACAAGCCATCGCCACGGTGCAGAACATTTACCGGCAGAATTTCTTCCCGCACATGAAGGCCGACTGGCGCACACACCCGAACAACATCGGCCACAAGGACTGGCAGGGTTGTTTTCGTTGTCACGACGGCCTGCACGAGACCGCCGACGGCAAAAGAAAGCTCGGCGCAAGCGATTGCAACTCCTGCCACATCATCCTTGCGCAAGGCAGCGGCGAGGAACTCCAGAAGCTCAGCACCACCGGGCACGACTTCATCCACGTAGATGCCCCGTATTCGGACTTCGACTGCAACAAGTGCCACACGGGGGCCTTTCCGAAGGAATAACTCCGGAGGTTTTCCGAGGGCCGCCGGCGCGTCTTCCCGGTAAGCCGCGCCAAAGAATGCCACGTTGCAACCCGCCTGACTTCACCCTACAAGACCGCTGGCAACAAAAAATTGCATGACCTCTTTCTCCACGGAGTTCGTTCCCAAGGGCGAGTCTGTCGAGTCGCAACGTCTGGCCGAGGACGCCGCGCGCGCAAAGAATTGGAAGCGCTGGGGCCCATACCTTTCCGAACGCCAGTGGGCGACGGTGCGCGAGGATTACTCGGAAGGCGGCACTTGCTGGGAATACTTCCCGCACGATCATTCGCGCAGCCGCGCGTATCGCTGGGGCGAGGATGGCTTGCTCGGCATCACGGATCGCGAGTGCCGGCTGTGTTTCGCGCTCGCGCTCTGGAACGGCAAAGACCCGATCCTCAAGGAGCGTCTCTTCGGCCTCACGGGCAACGAGGGCAACCACGGCGAGGACGTGAAGGAACAGTATTTCTACCTCGACTCGACGCCGACGCATTCTTACATGAAGGCGCTCTACAAATATCCGCAGGCGGAGTTCCCGTACGCGCGCCTCGCGGCGGAGAACCAGCGCCGCGGAAAGCTCGATGGCGAGTTCGAGCTGGCTGACGCGGGTGTGTTCGACGACGGGCGCTACTTCGATGTGTTCGCCGAGTACGCGAAGAATTCGCCGGGCGACATTTTGATCCGGATCACCGTGGCGAATCGCGGGCCGGAGACGGCGACGCTGCATCTGCTGCCGACGGTGTGGTTCCGGAACACGTGGAGCTGGGGTTGCAGCCATGAAGGCTGCTCGCTCAAGCCGCGCATCGACCTCGCCAGGGATGGACGTCTCTTGCTCAACCACGAGTCGCTCGGAAAATATTTTTTCCAGATCGGTCCCGCGCCCGACGGTTTGAAGCCGCCGGTGCTCTTCACGGACAACGAGTCGAACGCGCAACGCCTCTGGGGCATGGAGAACGCGAATCGATTCGTGAAGGACGCGTTCCACCAGTATGTCGTGCGCGGGCAGAACGACGCGGTCAACCCAAAGCAGTTTGGCACCAAGGCCGCGCCGGTTTATGTGCTGAAGTTGAAGCCGGGCGAATCGAAGATCATCCGGCTGCGTCTGTCCGAAGCGCCGGCGGCGAATGCCGACAAAGTGAGCCTGCTTGCGTCAGCTATTACGAAATTCGACGAGGTCTTCACCGCGCGCATCCGCGAGGCCGACGAGTTTTTCGATTCGATCAACCCACACACGCTTTCCGCTGAAGAACGCTCCGTTGTGCGGCAGGGTTACGCGGGACTGCTCTGGTCGAAACAATTTTACCATTACGTCGTGGACGACTGGCTCAAGGGCGATCCCGGCGCGCCGCCGCCGCCCGCCGTGCGCAACACTGGCCGCAACGCCGAATGGCGCCACCTTTACAGCCGCGATGTGATCTCGATGCCCGACAAGTGGGAGTATCCGTGGTTCGCGGCGTGGGATCTGGCGTTCCACATGATCCCGTTTGCGCGGCTCGACCCGGAGTTCGCCAAGCAGCAGCTCACGCTGTTCCTGCGCGAGTGGTACATGCATCCTAACGGGCAGATTCCGGCTTATGAATTTGCGTTTGGCGACGTAAACCCGCCGGTGCACGCGTGGGCAGCCTGGCGCGTTTACAAGATCGCTGCCAGGCGCGGCGAACGTGATCGTGATTTTCTCGAAGGTGTTTTCCAGAAGCTGCTGCTCAACTTCACCTGGTGGGTCAACCGGAAGGACGCCACAGGCAAGAATCTTTTCAGCGGCGGTTTCCTCGGGCTGGACAATATCGGCGTGTTCGATCGCTCGAAGCCGTTGCCCACGGGAGGCTCGTTGCAACAAGCCGACGGCACGGCGTGGATGGCGTTCTACTGCGGCACGATGCTCAACATGGCGATTGAACTCGCGCACCACGGCGATCACATCCGCCCGGCGTACGAGGACATGGCGAGCAAGTTTCTCGAGCACTTCATCCAGATCGTCGATGCGATGAACCACCTCGGCGGCTCGGGTCTGTGGAACCAAGAGGATGGTTTCTATTACGACCAGATCCGGTTCGATCACCACGCCGTTCCGCTCAAGACGCGCTCGATGGTCGGCTTGCTGCCGTTGATCGCGTGTGAAGTGCTTGACGAGGAGCGCATCCGCAAGCTGCCCGGATTCAAGAAGCGCCTCGACTGGTTCCTCAAACATCGACGCGATCTCGCGCGTCACATCGCAATGTGCGAGTGCGGCCACCAAAACTTGATGCTGCTCGCGATCCCGTCGCGCGAACGGCTCGAACACGTGTTGCGTTACTTGCTCGATGAGTCGGAATTCCTTTCGCCGCATGGCCTGCGCTCGGTCTCGAAGGTGCATGAGAAGCAACCCTACGTGTTCGAGTCGACGGGCGAGCGGCATCAGGTGGATTACGTGCCGGGCGAATCCAACACGTGGCTCTTCGGCGGAAACTCAAACTGGCGCGGGCCGGTCTGGATGCCGGTGAACTACCTCCTCATTGAGGCGCTCGAACGCTACCACCATTTTTACGGCGACGAATTGAAGGTCGAGTGCCCGACCGGCTCCGGGAACAAGATGAACCTCCAGCAGGTCGCCAACGAATTGGAACGCCGCCTCGCCACCATCTTCCTGCCCGACGCCAGCGGCGGCCGTCCCTGTCACGGTGGAGATGCGCGTTTTGCCAACGATCCGCATTGGCGCGATCTCGTGCTCTTCCACGAATACTTCCACGGCGAGACAGGCCGCGGCCTCGGCGCTTCGCATCAGACTGGCTGGACCGCGCTGGTGGTGCGCAGCATGAAGAACCTCGCTCGGCATCGGAAACAAAATACTCCAACCTCCACACGCCCGGTCGTCACCGTGCAACCTGTCGTTGCAGTGGCTAAGTGATCTTCCGGCTCCCACCCCCTCAAACGAAAAGCGCCGGGAGATTTCTCCTCCGGCGCTTTGCGTAATCCTCGAGCGGTTTACGCCGCCAGCTTGATGGCTTCCAGCTTCTCGATCTTCCGGCGGAGCTTTTTGAGCGCCTGCTCCTGAATCTGGCGGATGCGCTCGCGCGTGACGCCGAAATCGGCGCCCACTTCCTCGAGCGTTTCCTCGTCGCTGCCATCCAGACCGAACCGGCGGCGCAGAATGATCGCCTCGCGGTCATCCAGGCCGGCGACGAGTTCCTGCACCATCTCATTGTTCAACTTGCCTTCGAGTTCTTCGTAGGGCGTCTCCGCCTTTTCGTCCGCCACGACCTCGGAGATCGTTGCCGAGTCCTCGTCGCTGCTCAACGGCGCGTCGAGCGACGCCGGCCGGATCGACGCGGTGCGAAGCTGGTTCACCCGGCGCGCGGTGTAGCCGAGTTCTTCGCCGAGTTCAGCGTCGGTTGGCTCGCGACCGAGCAATTCGTGCAGGCGCACCTCGGCCTTGCGGAGGTGGAAAAGTTTGTCCACGACATGGACCGGCAGGCGGATCGTTTTGGTCTGGTTGGCCAGCGCGCGCTTGATGGACTGCTTGATCCACCACGCGGCGTAAGTTGAGAGCTTCGCGCCCTTTCGCGGGTCGAAACGCTCAACGGCCTTCATCAAGCCGATGTTGCCCTCGTTGATCAGGTCGAGCAGCGGCAGGCCGAAGCCTTCATAATCACGTGCGATCTTGACCACCAGGCGGAGGTTGGCCTTTACCATGTGCTCGCGCGCGGCCTTGTCGCCCCGCTTGATGCGACGGGCGAGCTTGATCTCATCCTCGGGCGTGAGCAGCGGCGTGCGCGCAATCTCGTTGAGATAAAGATGAAACGCGGTGTTGCCGTCGTACGGCACGCGCTCGGCGGGCGGCAGCGGTGGTAATGCAGCGACTTCCCTCGGCAGGGACGTCGGCACTTTGAGTGCGACGCGGAACTTCGGTGCGCCGAATTTACGCGACGCTTTGGCGCGCACTGGCGCGGCGGCCTTCCTGGCCTTGGCCCGTCTTGATCCCTTTTTCATAAACATTCTTACGTTTGGGGCGGCCGGACAGATTCCTTGCCGCTCATTTTTTCGTTAATGCGACCCGCTCTGCGCGACCGGCGCGTTGCGAGAACATCACCGACCAGCAGGCGCGATACCATGCCCACAAGCGCGTCTTCCGGGGTGTGGTATCGACGCCAAGAGAACACATCACGACGTTTTCGCAGAGTTGGAGCCGCGCGGGCCGCTTTTCGTTCAAACGCGGCGTCCCGGAGCGGTTTACCGCGGGGCAACCGGGGTCTCGTGCCGTCCGGCTGCGGCCAGATGCTTTCGCACATTTGCTGTAAGGCCGACGCTCCGCCCACGACAAATGATGCATGAGCACCTCATTTGGTTCCCGAGGTGGAGTTGAAAACAGCGCTGGCCTGGTCGGCGAAATCGAAACCGGGATTTTGAACACAGCCGTCAAATCATGAAGCTTTCCGCCATGAGCAAACCCAGCCCGATGCGGTCACGCGCCCGCGGCGGCGAACTACGCGCTGGCCGGCTTTGGCGAGTTTGGCCTGCCGGCGTTCGCTCCCGAGTCTCTGCGTGAAGGATTTGAGTCTCGCCGAGTGAACCGTTCACCACAGCGCGTAGCAACCGTCGCTACCCCACAGACGCGAGCCGTGGCGGAGTTGCATCACCTCGATGTTGCGCCAGTGAACCGAGCCATCGAGCAATCCAACATTCCCGCCCCGTGCGCCAATCGTCGCGGAGGACGCACCGCCCGCGCCGGAGTTCGAGTAATCGTAGTCTTGTGAGATGGGACCGTTCGGTCCGTGCGGCGCAAAGGTCTTGCCGAAGCCGGGCGACCAGGCATTGAGGTCCGTGATCAGTTCGAGTTGGCTTTCATCGTCAGCGGATTGCGGGGATGTCCAAGCGACAAATCCGCCGCCGGCGGGCCACGGCGTGTTGGTGTGGCCGCCGAGATAGTTGAAACCGACGACAAATCCGTAATCGGGATAATACCAGCCGGCCGCGCTGCCAAAGGGCGTGCCGAGGTTGGGGCATTCGAGCATCGTCCAGTTGCCACTGTATTCGATGATGAGGTCGCGAGTGAGGCCGGCGATGATGGGCGTGTGTTCGTCTTCGGGGTTGCTGTTTTCCGACGCACCACCCGGCAGACGGCCGTCGTAGTCGCCGGAGTAGAGGTGGCAGGCGAGGACGAACTGGCGGGTGTTGCTCATACACCGGGCTCGCCGCGCCTTTTCCCGCGCGCCGACCAGCGCGGGCAAAATCAGCGACGCGAGCAGCGCGATGATCGCGATGACCACCAGAAGTTCGAGGAGCGTGAACGCCCGGGGCGGGCGGCATCGGGCCAGATTGAGTTGGCGTCCGAAGTGCATGGTCCAGACCACGCGATGTTGCCAAGGTCGCTCTGGAACCGCACGGCAAATTGGAGCGGGTGAAGGGAATCGAACCCTCGTCTCGGGCTTGGGAAGCCTACGTTCTACCATTGAACCACACCCGCGGCCAAAGAGCGACGAACGGCTCAATGGGTAGCAGGTTGGACGGCGAGGTGCAAGGACGCTGTCGCCCGTACCTGGAAATCCGAAGCTGGATGTGAGAGGAGACTTTTAGAACTGAGTCAGTTGCTCCAGCTCCCGGACGCGCTGGTCAATGTGTTTACGGACGACCCGCGTGGTTTTCGTCAGGCCGAAACCTTCGCAGCAGAAGCTCGCCACCACGCTGCCGTGGATCATCGCGCGGCGGATGTTCGCATCGACGCCGCCTCTCGCCGTGGCGAGATAGCCGATCACGCCGCCGACGAAGGAGTCGCCGGCGCCGGTGGGATCGACGACCTTGTGGAGCGGATAGGCTGGGCAGAGAAAGAAGCCGCGCGGGCCGGAGAGAATGGAGCCATGCGAACCCATCTTGATGATGACGTATTTCGGGCCGAGCCGGTGAATCTTGCGCAGCGCGGCAAAGACGTTGTCTTCCTTCGTGAGTTGGTGCGCCTCGCTGTCGTTGAGGACGAAGGCATCGACGCGCTTGATCAGGCGGAGGAGGTCCTCGAGCGCAATGTTGAGCCAGAGGTCCATCGTGTCGGCGATGACGAATTTGGGCCGGTGCATCTGGTCGAGGACGTGGTGCTGGAGGGCAGGGGCGATGTTGGCGAGCAGGACGTATGGGGAGGACTTGTGCGCTTCGGGCAGGTGCGGCGTGAACGACTCGAACACGCCCAGTTCGGTGAGGAGCGTGCGGCGGCTGTTCAAGTTCTGCTCGTATTCGCCGCTCCAGTGAAATGTTTTTCCCTCACAGACTTGCAGGCCCTTCAGGTCGATCCCGTGCTTCTTGTAAAGCGTGACGTATTTCTTCGGGAAGTCGTGGCCGACAACACCGACCATCTTGACTGGCGCGAAAAAGCTGGCGGCCACGGCGGCGTGGCTGGCCGAGCCGCCGAGCAGGCGTGGATTTTCGGCGCGCGGAGTTTTGATGGAGTCGAGGGCGGTCGAGCCGACGATGAGGACGCTCATGCGATTTGTAATTTACGATTTCGGAGCCGCGGAAAGTAGGCGTTCCTTGAATTGCTGGCAAGCTTTCGCCACGTCGGGCGCGCGCAGGATGGCGGAGACGACACAGACACGCGTGGCGCCGGCGGCGAGGACGTCGTCGAGGTTTTGCAGGTTGATGCCGCCGATGGCGAACCACGGGATGGGGACGTTCACGGCGGCCCAGCGGACGTAGTCGAGGGTCGCGGGCGGGCGGCCGGGCTTGGTGGGCGTGGCGAACACCGGGCCGATGGCGACATAGTCGGGTTCGGCGCGGAGGGCGTGGAGGGCTTGCTCGGGCGCGTGAGTGCTCAGGCCAATTTTGAGTCTTGAGCTAAGAGTCTTGAGTTCGGAAGCGTGCGTGTGGCCTGCGTCGAAGAAATCCTCCTGGCCGAGGTGGCAAACCGGCGCGCCGATGGCGCGGGCAATGTCCGGATGATCGTTGATGACCAAGCCGACGCCAGCGGCCATAGTCACGGGAAGAATCGACTCGGCAATTCGGCGAATCTCGTCGGCGGTCGCATCTTTGGCGCGAAGCTGGACGAGGTCCGAGCCGCCGGCGCAGAGTTGACGCGCGACTTCCACCGGGTCGCGGCCCGCGAGATACGCGGTGTCCACGAAGGTGTAGAGGCGGCAGTCGTCCAGCGGTTTCATGCTTCAGCGGCAGGCTAAAGCTTGAACTCCAAACGTCACGCCTTGTCCTCGATCAACTCGCGCCGGGCGCCGCCGAGGAGTTGCTCGATGAAATTCGTCGAATAGACGCCGCGGCGAAAGTTAGGGTCCTGCAGGATCGCCTGCTCGAACGGAATTGTGGTCTTGATGCCGGTCAGCATGTATTCGCTCAACGCGCGGCTCATCTTGTCCATCGCTTCGCGGCGGTCCTTGCCGTAGGTGATGAGCTTGCCGATCATCGAATCGTAGTTCGACGGAATGGTGTAGCCGGCGTAGGCATGGCTGTCCACACGCACGCCGCGGCCACCGGGCGCATAATACATCTCGATGCGCCCGGGACTGGGCCGGAAATCATCGAAGGGATCCTCGGCGTTGATGCGGCACTCGATGGCGTGGCCCTTGAACTGGATGTCGCTCTGCGAAAGGCGCAACGGCTCCCCCATCGCGATGAGGATTTGCTGCTTCACGAGGTCAATACCCGTGACCTCCTCGGTGATCGGATGCTCGACCTGGATGCGCTTGTTGACTTCGAGGAAATAAAACTTGCCCTTGTCATCCACGATGAACTCGACCGTGCCGGCGTTGGTGTAATTGGCCGTCTCGCAGAGTTTTACTGCCGCCTTGCCCATCTCTTTGCGGAGGCCCTTGAAGTGGTTTTCGATCAACGGCGAGGGGGTTTCCTCGATGACCTTCTGATTGCGGCGCTGGATCGAACAATCCCGCTCGCCGAGGTGAATGATGTTGCCCTTGGCATCGCCGAGGATCTGAAACTCGATATGGTGGGGGTTCTCGATGAACTTCTCGATATAGACGCCGGCGTTGCCGAACGCCTTCTCGGCCTCGGCGCGAGCGGTGTGGAAGCCCTTGACCAGCGAAATGTCGTTGTGCGCGACGCGCATTCCGCGTCCGCCGCCGCCGGCCACGGCCTTGATCATCACCGGGTAGCCGATGCGCTTGGCGATTTCCTTGGCCTGCTGTTCGTTTTCGACAAGTCCCTCCGAGCCAGGCGGAGTCGGCACACCGGCCTTCTTGGCGAGCGCGCGGCTGACCGCCTTGTCCTCCAGCGCGTTCATCGCACGGGAACTGGGGCCGATGAACCGGATGTTGCAGCTCCCGCAAACGTCCGCGAAATGCGCATTCTCGCTCAGGAAGCCATAGCCCGGATGGATCGCGTCCACGTCGGCAATTTCCGCCGCGCTGATAATGCGGTCGATCCGCAGGTAGCTCTCGCTGCTGGGTGCCTTGCCGATGCAGATGGCCTCGTCCGCCATCTGCACGTGCATTGAGTTGGCGTCCACTTCCGAATAGACCGCCACCGTCCGGATGTTCAGCTCCTTGCACGCCCGGATGATCCGGACGGCGATTTCACCGCGATTTGCGACCAGAATCTTTTCAAACATGGCGGGAAAGGATCAGTAACGGCTGACGAGTAATCCGTAATCTGGGTCTCAAGGGCCGGTGGGCAGCTTCCGGCGCCTCACACCAGACCCGTCACGCTTCACAGCGGCCGGACTTTGAACAACGGTTGGCCGAACTCGACCGGCTTGGCGTTCTCAACCAGCACCTGCGTGATGACGCCGCGGACCTCGGCCTTGATCTCGTTCATGACCTTCATGGCTTCGATGATGCAGACGACTGTGTCAGGGTTCACCTCGGCGCCGACCTCGACGTAGGCGGCGGATTCCGGCGATGGCGAGCGGTAAAGCGTCCCGATCATCGGCGACTTGATCTCCTGATCGCCCGCCCCGGTCACGGGGGCAGTTGGCGCGGCATTGGGGAGGGCGGGCGCTGCCAAGGACTGGCCTGTCACCGCGACGCCGGCATCTTCATAGACGACCGGAGCCGCTACGGCCACGCCGCCGCGTTTGAGCCGGATCTTGAAATCCTGCTTCTCCAACTCGAACTCCTGGATGGAGTTCTTCTTCATCAGATCGATGATCGCCTTGATGTCCTTCAAGTCCACTTGGGATCTCCCGGTTGGATGTTCGTTTGTTGTCGGCACCAAATAAAAAAGCAGGGTCGAATTCGACACTGCTTGTTACTGATACGAATTGGGGCGAGGTTAGGAGGCCAAAGAAAGGGCGTCAAGGGGAGTTTTTCGCGTAAACCCTCCAAACTGGAGCCTTGAACGCCGCGTGGCGCTACTTCTTCTTCCCCTTAACGCTAACGGCTGCCTCCAGTCCAAGCACGTAGGACGCCGGCCCGAACCCCGCCACCTGTCCGACGCACACTGCGGCGATGAGCGACTTGTGCCGGAACTCCTCCCGGGCGTGAACGTTCGAGAGGTGGATTTCAATCGTCGGCACCCCCGTTGCCGCGATGGCGTCGCGCAACGCCACGCTCGTGTGCGTGTAGGCGCCCGCGTTGAGCACAATGACCTCATGCGTGCCCTTGGCCTGCTGGATGGCCGTCACCAACTCCCCCTCGTGATTGCTCTGCAAAAAGTCCACCGCCACGCCGAGCTGGCCGGCGCGCTCGCGGACCATCGCCTCGATCTGCGCGAGCGTCACCGCGCCGTAGATGCCCGGCTCGCGCGTGCCGAGCAGGTTCAGGTTCGGCCCGTTGAGGAACAGCACTTTCATGGAGCGCGACTGTAGGGTGTGGCGAGGGGGGAGTCGAATGGAAATCCCTCTCGCCTCTAAGAATTGCGGACAGAATTCCGCCTCCCGCCCGTTGCTTTCCTGCCGCCCCTCGGCGTCATTCCGTGCGCTCGACAACATGATCGCCCAGACCGAAACGACCCATCCCTACCGCCGCCGCCGCCGCAAACACGCCGAATGGCGCCGCGAGGTCAACACCCGCTCGGCCACCATCGGGATGATTTCACTCGCCGCGGTGTTCGTGCTCCTGCTCGGATTCATCCTCTTCAGCGCGCTACACCGCGGCGAACGCTTTCCCGGCGTCAACACCTCCTTCCCCTCGCAACTCTTCGACCCGCCCGGCGCGCGTTGATGTCGCTTCATGGTCCGGCCTCTCCGGAATTCCGCTACCGCGCGTTCGCGTTGTAAAACTCCACCAGCCGGTCGCGCAACCAGAGCAGGTCGATGGTGATGTCGCCGGAGGGAGTCCAATTCGGATCGAGGTTCGACACCTGGCCGTTGGGATTCCTGGCAGTGCCGGCGATGGCGGCGTCGAGCGCAGCCTGCGAAACCTCGCCGTTCTGACCTTGCGCGCCGGTGTCGCCGCGCGGGATGCTGAAGTTGAAATGCACGTTCGAGCCGTCGAAGGAGACCGTCACGTCCGCGTTGTTTCCCGGATCGAGCGTGGTGACGCCGTCCACCACCGCGTTGGCAAAGGGCGGACCTTGCGAACCGGGATCACCTTGTGGGCCTTGCGGGCCTTGGTCGCCCTGTGGACCCTGCGGGCCTTGGGGACCGGGAGGACCACCGGGATCGCCGGGGTCACCCTTGTCGCCTTTGTCGCCCTGCGGACCTTGTGGACCCTGCGGGCCGGCGGGGATGGCGTTGATGCGGTTGTTGAGGGCGTTGAAATTGTCGCGCAGCGGCGCTGATTCCAGCAGCGCACCATGCGGAGGATAATTGGGGTCGAAAGCCATATCGTTTTCTTAAGGAGTCAGGATTCGGGATTCAGGATTCAGAATTTGGGATTCGGGTTTTCAGAGTCAGGAGGGGAGCCAGAACCATTGCTGAATTCTGACTCCTGACTCCTGACTCCGGGTCTCCGTTGTTACAGCGCCATCTTCGTCGCGAGGTCGCTCCACGGACCCAGGCCGGCCGCACCCAGCGCGCGCACGCGGTAGTAATACTTGGTGCCGCTGATCAGGTTCGTGACCAGGGTCTGGGTATCGGTGGTCAGTGCCACCTGCGTCCAGGGGCCGAGGGCATTGGTCGCACATTCGACCAGGTAACTCCGGCCCCCGCGCACCGATTCCCAGTCGAGCACGGACGTGCCGTCGTTCGCGCCGAATTGCGCCGAGAGGTTCTGCGGCGCCGCCGGGAGGCCGATGGGCGCGGGGTCCTGACGGACGTTCATGCCCGAGGAGAGGATGATGGTCGCGTCGCCGTTGCTGGCGCTGGCCACGTAGCCGGCGAGCGCCCGCAAGCCTTCCTTGAGAGCCTCCATTGCGTCCTCGCGGTCGGTCCGGAGCATCGTCAACGACTGGCGCGTGGCGTCGTAGGCGTTGACGGCGTCGGTGGCGGTGGTGAGCAACGCCTGAAGGGCGGTGAGCGTGGGATTGGGCGTGCCGAAGTGGGGGTTGCCCGTCACTTTGGTGATGATGTCCTGGGTCAACTGGAGCGTTTCCAGATCCACCAGACGACTGAGGTTGAGGCTGGGTGTAGCCATGGTGTTGTTTCTCTGCTGCGAACGCCCCGCGTCGAGGCGGAGGCCGGTGTCATACCGGCTTGTTCCATCATCGAATGTCGTTGCGCTCATTTTTGTTTCTTTCTGCCGGTGATTGTCACCGACGTGACGGCAATAAACACCTGCCGTGCCAGCCCAATCTTTTTCCGCCATTCGACGCCTGGATGTGCTCGCGTAAGGCGGCGTGGCCGCTGGGGAAGAAGCTCCAAGACCCCTGTGATTCCAAGGCATTCGTGAAGCCTCGGTCGTCGAACCTTGGCCCGGAAACATTTTCCAAATTCCTCCCGGCGGTACCGGCACACCCACGGGACGACCCGGCTTGTGGAAAAACTCTTTTCCACGGTCGGAAAACACTTTTCCACCATCCTTTTCCACCGTCCTCGCCGCGCCGCCAGCAACAAGAACATCACCACCCGCGCCTTGAAGGTCCCGCTCGTGGACACCCGCACCCGCTTCGGCGACTGCAGCTCGGCGTCCTGCAACTGCAGATTCCCGTCCTGCAATTGCAGATCGTCGTCCTGCAATTGCGGATCGGCCGCCTGCAGTTGTGGATTGGCGGCTCAGGACTGCGGCGCGGTGTCCTGCGACTGCAGCACGGCGGCCCACGCTTCTGGCTCACCATCCGACGATTGCCAATCGTCGTCCTGCGACTACGGACCGGCGTCCCAAGGTTGCGGCACGGCATCCCACGGTTGCAGACCGGCGTCCCGCGATTGTGGCTCGGCGTCCCGCTGTGCTGCGCCGTGTTCCAGAATTGCAGCCCGGCGTCCTGCAATTGCAGCCCCGCATTCAGCGACCGCAGCTCCGCGTGGTACGATTGCAGGTTGGCACCCCACGATTGCGGCTCAGCGTCCAGCGACGCAGCACGGCGTTCCACAATTGCAGATCGGCATCCTACGACTGCAGGTCGGCGCCATACGATTGCAGGCAGGAGCGTGGCGATTGCGGCTTCACATCCACCCAGCGCCGACAGGACGCGGCGGCTGGCGTGCGGGCGCACACCGGCTGCCGCTGTTTGGAGGGACGAATGGTTTTCATCCACGCCAGTGTGCGCGCGTGAGTAGGACAATTACGGTCCTAGCGGGCGCAAGGGTAATGCGGCAGACGAACGGGCAGGCCACCACTCCCAACTCCGCTTATTCCCCCTCAGGGGTGGCAGAAAAGCAATGCTTCAAAGCCGCCAACAAACGGCTATAACACGGTGAGACCGACAACTCGAATGCCCAGACGTCGAACAGACGGAGACGAGTTCAACGACAAACCTCCCCTGACCGGGATGCTCGCCGAGTTCCGAACTGCTCTTGAGGAGGAGATTGACGCCGCGAAAAGGAATCTAGCGAGTTCGGCGGTATCGCTGACAAACGGTCGCCGTATTGCCCGCGTCGGTAAGGCCTTTCAATACACGTTCGACATCGAGTCCGCATTGGCTTTGCCCGCGGATGCGCCCGGTGACTTGGTCGTTCCCGGAAAGGAGCAGTCTTACCCGATTACGATTCTTTCGGTCGAAGATCTCAGACTCTCGTTGAGCATAGAAACCGATTTGGGACCGGCAGTTCCTTACGCGCGGCTGCAAAGTGACCTGACGATGCTGTTGCGTAAGCTCATTGAACGCATCGAATCTAAGGCAGAAGCGGCGAATCCAGCAGGCAATCGAATTCTTGGTCTTTCCCGAGTTCAAGGAAGCTCTGAGGAGGGTGCGCTCCCGGACAGCCTCAACGCAGAGCAGAACGAGGCGGTTCGCAGTTGCCTTGGTCGTGACGCTACATTCATTTGGGGTCCACCGGGCACCGGGAAGACAAAGACCATCGGCGCGATCGGGGAACAGTTGTTTCATCGTAACCGGTCACTCCTTCTCGTTTCGCACACCAACACTGCTGTCGACGAGGCGCTCCTTCAGATTGCAGATGCGTTGAATGGCCATTGCAAGGAGGGTGATGTCGTACGCGTAGGCGAGCCGGCGCACGAGAGACTTCGTCAGAGGCCGGAGCTTTTGCTGAAGCGCTTGGCAGAAAAACGGTCTGAGGAGCTTCGCGTGAGAAAGGAGGCCTTGTGTGTTGAGCGGGCCTCGGTATTGCGAGAGTTGGTGGCGCTCGAAAGAGCTATCACGATTTGCGAGTGGGCAGGTGAAGGCGCGCAAGACATTGTCGGGCTGGAAACGGAGTTGGCAAACATCAGCGCCTTCGACGAACTAGCGCGCGACTTGCAGTTGGAAATCAAGACGGCCTCGGAGAATGAAGAAGAATGGAATCTCGCGAAGGCTGCGGCGGTCACAGCGGTAAGACAGGAGAAAGAATTGGCTGAGACAGCGGAGATGCTCGCTGAGACCGAGGCGAAGCTAAATGAACACAGAGCATCACTTGCTGCGCTTTCCGAGCGACTTCAGAACGAACGAGTGATGTTCGGTCGAACCGAGGAAGCCGCGCCTTTGCGCACTCGGCTCAGGCAAATACCAAATAAGCCCGCACAAGTTGCGGCTGTAGAACGGGCCAGACTCAAGACCGAGGCAGCCCGCCGGATGGAGGCGGAGACGCGGCAGCGGCTCGATCAGGAGAAGGCGATTCTTGAGAAGACGTCTTCTGTCGGTACGATCAAGAGGATGTGGCTAAAGCTGCCGCGACCGGAAGAACAGGCGAAGACTGTTACGGAATGGACAAAGAATTACGGCAAGTCTGCTGAACAGCTAAGGTCCGTTGCGGCCGAGCAACAGAAAATCGAAGACGTCATGGCTGAGTTGATCGAGTTGGAGA
Organism: Verrucomicrobiia bacterium; assembly: GCA_036522715.1. Lineage (GTDB taxonomy): Bacteria > Verrucomicrobiota > Verrucomicrobiia > Limisphaerales > JACQFS01 > DATDFH01. The sequence goes on along the minus strand of DATDFH010000180.1, from coordinate 4,677 downwards.
CGCGCCTTCAAGCCTTTGCGGGCGTCCCTGAAACCGAAGTTCAATCTGCCGTCGTGCGTCGAGTGGAAAAGGAAATCACCGCAGTCAACAACGAAGCTGCAAAGGCCACGGTCAATCATGAAAAACTTGAGCAACGCCAACACTGGTTGCAGGCGCAGCTCGACGGATGCGCGCGAGCGTATGCCGAAGCACCCGCGAAGCTCCTCGGCGACGCAGAGGCCTTCTTTCAACACCTCACGGAGCGCCGGCGGAAACTCGGTGAAGCAAACTTTTACCGAGGTGCCAAACGCCAGGCACTCGGCGAGCGGCTTCGTGAACTTCTTGGAATCCTCAGAAATCTTGAACTCACATCGGAGCCGAACGGTGAAGCGGAAGAAATGCTTGCCGCAATTCGCCAGGCGAATACCAAGGCTGTCAATTCATCTGGCGGAACGAATGTCCATACGCTTCATTCAAAGCGCGACGCCCTTAGCGACCGCGTCATCCAGATCGATACGGAGGTTAAGGCGATTGAGGAGGCCCTGAAGCGGGTCGAGGAGCAAATAATCGCTGAAGCCAGAGTTGTCGCGACCACGCTTACGCGGGCATACATGCGCGATTCCATCCAAGCACGAACTTTCGATACCGTTGTCCTCGACGAGGCGTCAATGGCTCCAATTCCGGCATTGTGGATAGCCGCGAGTCTGGCGAGTCAGAACGCTGTCGTCGTTGGTGATTTCAAACAGCTGCCGCCAATCGTGCAGTCCAAGCATCCACTCGCCGAGCGATGGCTCGGCCGTGATATCTTCGACGTGTCTGGGGTACAAGGCGCGTATGCGTCCGGCTCGCCTCCACATCACTTCAAGCCGCTGTGCGAGCAGTTTCGGATGCATCCAGCAATCAGCGCCGTGCCAAATGCGCTATTCTACGACAATAGACTCCGTGACGCCGAGAGCGTGATGTGTGCGAGCGCCGATGACGGCCTCCTCGAATGGTATAACCCTTTGTGGGGCCACGATGCACCGGTCCTTCTCGTCAGCACGGAATCAACGGGAGCTTGGGTCACCAGCGTCGCCAAGGGTGGTGGTGCAAGCCGGTTGAATTTCCTGTCAGCTTGCATCTGCGTAGATTTGGCCGAGCAGTTCTTGGCAGATGGCCGCTCAACGCAGGGAATTGGCGAGCGCCCACGGATTCTTATCGTCTGCCCATATCGACCTCATGCAAAACTTCTGAACCTTTTGATTCGAGAGCAGAAGCTGGAATCGGAAGTGATCGCCGGCACTACGCACAGCTTCCAAGGCAGCGAGGCAGACGTGGTCATACTCGATCTGGTTGTGGACGAACCCCACTGGCGCACGAACCTGACGAATCCCCAAGCAAACGAAGACATCAAGCGCTTGCTAAATGTCGCCATCACTCGGGCACGTCGTCGGCTGGTTGTGCTTGGAGATTTTGCGTGGTGCATGAAGAGCGGGCGCCAGTCATTCCTTGGGAGGGAGCTTCTTCCTTTCCTGCTGCGACGTCACAAGCCAATCGACGCGCTGAAAATCGTGCCAGACAGCTTGGCGGCAAGAGCCGCCCAAGCGCAAATGACCGCGACAGGTGGCCATGTAGAAGCGGACGCACAGAGATTGGTCGTGACTCAAGCGAATTTCTACCCGCTTTTGCACACTGACATCGGACGCGCCACCAAGCGTGTCGTCATCTATTCACCGTTTCTGACAACGCAACGAGTGGGTGCGCTGGAGCCGCAACTGCGCGCGGCCATAGAGCGAGGAGTGCTGGTATTCGCTGTAACAAAGCCTCATGCCGAGCGCAAATCGAACGAACTTGCGTGGTGTGTGCCGCTCGAACAAGCACTGAGGCACTGGGGAGTGAAGCTCGTCCATAAAGCCGGGATGCACGAGAAACTTGTGTTCATTGATGACACGATTCTCTGGTCTGGTTCTCTAAACCCTCTCAGCTACAGCAACACTCAGGAAATCATGGAGCGCCGTTGCAGCGCGAAAGTTGTTTCGGATTATGCGGACACCCTGCGATTGGCCGATCTCTTAAGTCCGTTTGAAGCCACAGCCCCGGCCTGTCCGATTTGCGCCAAGGAGATGATTGCTGCTGAAGGAGCGGATGGCGAGCCGTTCTATTGGCGATGTGTTGAAGATGGGTGCTACACGCGGAGTGTCGATGACCCACCGCTGAAAGATGGAATGCTTTCCTTCAAGTGCGGAACCTCTGCCGAGTACGGCAAGTGGGGCGACGCACCGTATTGGTATTGCACCTGCGGGCGGAACCACCGCTTTCGAGTTCACAGAAATCACTTGCGGTTGCCGAAGATGGTCGCACTTATTCCCAAGAAGGAGATCAAAGCGTTAGAGAAGCTTTTTGAGATTTCGATCTCTGTGCACGGATCGGGATTTCAGACCGACTTCCTTTCGTAAGTTAATCCGTCCACCGGTATGAGTTCGCGCTTGCGCTCCGCGCTTTATCGCTAGCGGCGTGAGCAACCGCTACTACCGCCTGCGGAGGCCGTGATGCCGTAGCCGCCAAGGTAACGAGGTGGAAATTGAGTTTGCAAAGAGTTCCGCCTTCTCACGTCGGCGGCTACACCGTCAGAGCTGAAGCTTCAAGAAACCCACTTCCAGCGCCAGCGCCTCCTGCACATTCGTGTGAAGCGAGCGCTGGAGCTGCTCGAAGTGGCGCAGGTTTTCGAGCGCGCGCTCGCGGCCCACGCGACCGGATACGGCGGCGGAACTGGCCGCCAGTTCGGGCAACTGGATCGGCACCGCGTTGCCGTCGGGGCTGCCGGCGGCCATGCCCTGCACCCACGCGTCGCGAAGAAAAACATGCACCGCGGCCAGCAGGTCGGCGCGCTGCCGGCGATACTCGGACTCGACAGCGGCGCTCAGTTCGACCTCCCACTTCTCGCGCTGCTTCGGCTCGGCGTCGGGGAATTGTTCCGAAGGCGACTTGGCGGTGAGATCGGCTTCAATGGCGGTCTTCATCGCGGCGAGGCGTTCGATCAACAGGCTGAGCAACCGGTATCGGCCCAGCACACCCGCCGTGCCCGCCGCGGCGGCGTCGGCGAACTGGCGCAACCACGCCGCAGCCTCGGGATCAAGATGCACGCCCGCCTCGCCGGCAAAGTTGAGCCGCTGGCAGCGCGACTCGATGGTTTCGAGCACGCGGTCGGGCGCGGTGGTGAGCAGGAGGAACACAGTGCGCGGCGAGGGTTCTTCGAGCGTCTTGAGGAAGGCGTTGGCCGCCGGGTCGGTCAGGCGGTCGGCGGCGACGATGATGCCCATCTTGTAATTGCCCTCGGTGGGTTTGAGCGCGTTGAACTCGGTGAGTGTGCGGTCGGTGCTGCCTTCGCGCGGGGTGATCTGTTCGATCTTGATGATGCGCGTCTTGGATTCGGGCCGGACCCAGAGCACGTCGGCGTGGTTGCCGTGGGTGATTTTGCGGCAGGCGAGGCAGGCGTCGCAGCAATCAATCGCCACTCCGGATGCGCCGCGTATGGGCTGCTGGCAGTTGAGCGTCTTCGCAAGCGTCAACGCAATGTCTTCAAGCGTGCCGAGCGCGCCGCCGACGAAAAGATAGGCGTGCGCCAGCCGTCCGCGCTCCAAGCTGCGCTGGAGCCGCTCGATGACGTGCGACTGTTCCGGAAAACCGGTGAATGCCATGCGTGAGGAAGGGTGGAAGGCGGTGGAAATTTCGGCGAGTCAAAAATCCGCCAGGTTGGAATCGGTTCCTTTTCTGGCTTGCGCCGATGGCCTTGCTCCCGTAGCAAGAGCATCCCGTAAAACTTAAAACCTGACTTTCGCCATGCCTGCTGCATTCCCCGACATCGGCAAGATTCAATACGAAGGCGCGTCCTCGAAGAACCCGCTCGCCTTCAAACACTACAACTCCACCGAGCGCGTCGAGGGCCGCACGATTCGCGAGCACCTGCGCTTCTCGGTCGTGTATTGGCACACGATGTGTGGCAATGGCACGGACGTCTTCGGCTGGGGCACGGCGGTGCGTCCGTGGGAGAAGGGCCTGGACGGCCTCGACCTCGCGAAGGCGCGCGTGCCGGTGTTCTTTGAGCTGTGCCAGAAACTGGGCGCGCCCTTTTACGCATTCCACGACCGCGACGTTGCGCCGCACGGCAAAACGCTCCGCGAGTCGAACAAGTTTCTTGAAGCCATCGTGAAGCTGCTCAAGCAGGAGCAACAGCGCACGGGGATCAAGTTGCTCTGGGGCACGGCGCAGCTTTTCGCGCACCCCCGCTATTGCCACGGCGCGGCGACCAGTTGCAATGCCGACGTGTTCGCCTTCGCCGCGGCGCAGGTGAAGCAGGCGCTCGACGTGACCAAGGAACTCGGCGGCGAAGGCTACACGTTCTGGGGCGGCCGCGAGGGTTACTCGACGCTCTGGAACACGGACATGAAGCGCGAGTTGGAGCATCTCGCGAAGTTTCTGCACATGGCGGTGGCTTACAAGAAGTCCATTGGCTTCAAGGGCCAGTTCTACATCGAGCCGAAGCCCAAGGAACCGACCAAGCACCAGTATGACTCCGACGCCGCGGCGTGTCTGAACTTCCTGCGTGAGTTCGACCTGCTCGACCATTTCAAACTCAACCTCGAAACCAATCACGCCACGCTCGCGGGCCACTCGATGCAACACGAGATGAAGGTCGCCATCGCGGCGGGCGCGCTCGGC
>DATDFH010000179.1:0-3406 GCA_036522715.1 Verrucomicrobiia bacterium | reverse complement strand
AGGGGCCGGGGTCCGAAATTCAATTCGCTACTGAGTCCGGCCGAATTTTTTTTCCAGCTCCCGGAAATTCATTTCGATCAGCGTCGGCCGGCCGTGCGGACAGGTGTAGGGCATCGCGCAGCGGCGGAGGTCGTTGACGAGGCTCTCCAGCTCCGGCCCGGAGAGCGGATCATTCGCCTTCACCGCGTGTCGGCAGACGGTCTTTGCGACCACGCTTTCACCGAGACGCCACACGTTCACGGCCTGGCCGGCGGCCTTCAATTCGTCGATCAGCTCGCGCACGAATTGTTTCGCATCGGGGGTCTTCACAAACGGCGGCAGCGCATCAAGCAGGAACGTGCGCTCGCCAAACTCGCTCAGGCCAACACCCAGCCGCGCCAGAGCCGCGAGGTTTTCGCGGAGGAATTGCGCGTCGCGCGGCGCCAGTTCAATCGTCTCGGGCAGCAGCAGCCGTTGCGACGGCGCGTCACCTCCCTGCTCCACCCGCGCGAGCATCTGTTCGTAGAGAACCCGCTCGTGCGCAGCGTGCTGGTCCACGAGCACGAGGCCGCGGTCCGATTCGAGCACCACGTAGAGCCGTCCGATCACGCCGACGAGTCGCAGCGGGACAGACAGCAGCGGGGATGGAGCAAGAGGAGGCTGGGGCGCAGCGGCTGCGGATGGTTTCGCTTCTGTGGGACGCGCGTGCGCAAAACCCATCTTAAGCGGAGGCTGCTCCGCCTTCGTCGAAAACATCGACGGGCCCGGCGGTGAGGCCTGAGCGAAGTGGGGAAGTTCAATTGGCTCTGGCGGCGGTTCGGTCGCGGGAAGCGTGAGCGGCTCCGGCGCGGCGGCAACCTTGAACTTTGAACTTTGAACTTTGAAGTTCGCCTCGGCCTCGGCGTGGAACTTCAGCAACGCTTCCCGCACCGCCTCGGCCACAAGCTGTCGCACGCCGCGTTCATGGCGGAACTTCACCTCGCGCTTGGAGGGATGGATGTTCACATCCACCTCGGCCGGATCGATTTCGAGGAACAGGCAGCATACCGGGAAGCGGCCTTTCATCAGCGCGTTGTGATAGCCCTCGATCAACGCGTGGTTAAGCCCGCGGTTCTCGACGGGGCGGCGGTTGACGAACAGATGCTGCTGATCGCGTGTCGAGCGGGATACGCCGGGCGCGCCGGCGAAGCCCCACACGGAAAGCTTCGAGTTTGGGGTTTCGAGTTTCGAATCAGCCGCATCGTCGTCGGCAGTTGGCGGCGGAGTGAAGTCGCCTTCAAACTCAACGGGCAGGAGTTTTTGATCCGCGCCGTGCAGAGCACGGAGGCGCTCGCTCAACGCAGCCAGCCTGTCGCGGCCGGTTGCAGACGGGAGATTCCACGATTGCCGGCCGTCGCTGAAAAACGCGAAGGCCACGTGCGGATGCGCCAGCGCGGCGAGCGTGAGGTAATGCTGGATGTGCGAAAGTTCGGTTTCCTCGCTGCGGAGGAATTTCCGACGCGCGGGCAGGTTGAAAAAGATCTGCCGCACCTCGATGCTCGTTCCTGCCGGTGCGCCCGCGGCCTTGACCTCGGTGATCCGGCCGCCGTTGACGACGATCTGCGTGGCTTCGAGCGCGTCGCCGTCGCGCTCGCGGGTGGTGAGCATGAAGCGGCTCACGCTAGCGATGCTCGGCAACGCCTCGCCGCGGAAGCCCATCGTCGCAATCGCCGCGAGGTCTTCGGCCTTCTGAATTTTGCTTGTAGCGTGGCGCTCAAGGCAGAGCAGCGCGTCGTCGCGGCTCATGCCGGTGCCATCGTCAGTCACGCGCACGAGGCTGCGCCCGCCGGCCTGCACTTCGACGGAGACGCGCGTCGCGCCGGCATCGAGCGCGTTCTCGACCAGTTCCTTCACCACGCTGGCAGGCCGTTCCACTACTTCGCCGGCGGCGATCTGGTTGGCCACGTGCTCGGGCAGAAGGTGGATACGGTTCATCGAGAGAATTTCAAATCGCGACTCACGAATGACGAATCGAAAGGCAACCGACGCCGGAACGCAACGGGGAACGCCATTCAAAATTCGCGATCCGGAATTCTCCTCAAACGTGCTTCAGCGGCAGTGTGAAATGGAAGATCGCGCCCCGGTCCGGCTGGCTGATCGCGCGAATCTGCCCGCCGTGATCCTCGACGATTTTGCGGCAGATCGAGAGCCCGAGGCCGGTGCCACGCACCTTACCGAAGGTCGCGAAGGGCTCAAACAACCGGCCCGCGATCTCCGGCGCGAAACCCGGTCCCGTGTCCTCAAACTCGGTGACCAGCTCGCTGTCCGTCACGTTGAAACGCAGCAGGATTTTCCCGCCCATCGGCAGCACGTCCAGGGCGTTGTGGATCAGGTTGAAGAACAGGTTGGTCAACCGCTGTTGGTCGAGCGGCAGAGAGAGCTTCGGCACCGGCGTCTCGCAGACAACCTCTACGCCGCGGGCACGCACTTCGAGTTTGATCTCGTCGAGCAACGAAGTGAGGTAGCCGTGAAAGTCGATCGATTCGAGCACGCGCTGGCTGCGCTCGCCCTTGGTGAACTCCATCAGCTCGTTGATCATGTTGTTCATCCGGTCCACCTGCTTGCGGATGCGTTGCGCGGAAGTCTGGCGCTGTTCGGCCGCGGCGCTGGGCGCGCAGCCAATTTCGCCGGCCATCGAGATGACGGTCAGCGGCCCTTTGATGTCGTGGAGAATCGAGCGCGTGAAGCGGCCCACCAGGCTGAGGCGCTCGGCCTGGAGCAGTTCGCGCAAGAATTGCTGGTCCAGATCGCGCATCCGGCGGCTGACTTCGCGCAACAAACTCACCGCCACTTTCGGCGAACGCTCGAGGATCGGCATCAACTCCTGGCTCGGAATGAATTGCACCGTGCTGTCCTGCTCAACGCTGGCCGACGCGGAACGCGGCTGTGCCTCCAGCACGGCCATCTCGCCAAAAAAATCCCCCGGCCCGATGCGCGCCAGCACCCGGCGATGCTGTTCACCCACCACGGCAGAAATCTGCACGAGCCCCTCGTTGACAATGTAGAGGCCGTCGCCGGGATCGCCCTCACGGAAGATGAAGTCGCCGGCCTTCAGGCGCCGGATGTGGCTGGTTTGTTCCAGCATTTTCAATTCGGCGGAAAGCAGGCCCGTGAAGAGCTTGGCTTCTTGTAACCCGGTCACGCGTTGACCCTAAGCCAGATGCTGGGCCCATCAAAGGCCGAATTCCCGCCGACCTGGACGAATGCCACACTCGCCAAGCGCCGGGCGTTCCGCTACGCTGCGGGCGATGGAAGCCCGGGCCGAAGCCGAGTTGATCGCCCGCTGCCGCCGCGGCGACGCGGACGCGTGGGACGAACTCTTCGACCTGCACTACGCGCCGGCCGGTCGTTTTCTGTTCCAGCTCGCGCCGGACTTCACCGCCGAGGA
>DATDFH010000178.1:0-3826 GCA_036522715.1 Verrucomicrobiia bacterium | reverse complement strand
AAGCCCACGACACCACGAGGAGCGTGCCCGCCACTACGCTGCCGCTAAGGACTGGGAAGTGGTCGAGCGTTACGATCTCTCCGGCGTCAGCGGAAAGGACGTGCTGCGTCATCCCCAAGCGCAGCGAATGTTGCGGGACGTGCGCACCGGACGCATTTCTGGCTTGATCTTTTCCAAGCTTGCCCGCTTGGCGCGCAACACCAAGCAGCTCATCGAGATCTCGGAAATCTTCCGGCAACACAAGGCCAGCCTCATCAGTCTCGGCGAGTCCATCGACACCGACACTCCCGCCGGCCGGATGTTTTACACCATCCTCGCCGCGATGGCCGAGTGGGAACGCGAGGAGATCGCCGACCGCACCCGCAGTGGCCTGCACGCCCGCTTCACGGCGGGCCGGCTCACCGGCACCGTTCCTTACGGCTGGGCCAAGGTCGAGTGCGGCTACAACCAGCAAAAGGACCGGCCGTTGTGGCGGCTCGAACCCTGTCCGGCCGAACTGTTCTGGGTGCGGCAGATGGCGGCGTGGCGCGCCGCGGGCATGGCCTACAATCAGATCGCCAAGGAACTCAACAAGCGCGGTGTGCCCACCAAGCGCGCCGGCGAGATCGTGCGCTACAAGGGCGAAACGCGCATCGCCCGCGCGGGCTGGCAAGGCGGCAATGTGGCGCGCGTGCTGCAAAACCGGCACACGCAGCGCTGGCTCCGAGAACAACGCAAACTGTTGGACACCGCGGCGTGAACGCGCGCTGCAATCGCGAATGATCTCGCCGATTGAGTCCGTGACGCACTCCGCATCGCTGGTTCCACTTCGCGCGCGACGTTCCGGATTTCACGCCCCATGGAACGAACCCAGATAAATCCTGAAATTCTCCAACCCGTCCTCGAATCCGCCACCAACGCAGCGCAGAAAGGCCAGGCGCAGTTCTTCACGCCACTGTCATTGGCGCAGCGGCTCGCCGAAGACCTGCCCGCCCATCGGCCCACGCTCTGCGACCTGAGTTGCGGCGCCGGACATCTGCTTCACGGCTGCGCCAACGAGAGCACACGCAATCTGCTCGGCTGCGACGTCGACACGTGCCGCGGCCAGCGCGTCGAGGGCGCGCGTCAGTGCGTGGAGCGCATCACGGGTGACCTCACCCTGATCTTTCCGCTGCTGTGCGAGATCGGCTGGCACGGTGACCTCTTCGTTCTCAATCCACCGTGGGACCTGCACTGGCACCGAGAGCGCCTACAAGCCCTGGGTCAGAGCGAAGTGGCGGCAGTCCGCGAGGCGTTCGCGGGTTTGGACCCGCGGCTGTCCGCCACCGCCATCGACTCCGGCGCGGCCACGTTGATGATGGCGCTCGACCGTTGCACCTGGCGCGGCGAGGGGCTCATGCTCTGGAACAACGCCACCCTCCGGCGTCTGGTGCTCGATCCGGGCGCGCCCCACGCCGCCCTCAAGCGGCACCTCTGGCTGGTCAGACTGATCGACGGCAACCCTTGCCTGTCCAGGCCGAAAGCTGTCGCGCCTTACACGCGCAAACTGGCGCTCGATCAAACCTCAACCTCTAAGTCCGAAAATTCCTTTCAAATCGCCGCCGTCTATTTCGCCCTCGACCACGACACCGGACCGGCCGAGATCGGTGGTCCGAGGACCGGCGTCCGCGGTCTTCGTCGTGGTGCCGACGTCGCTGGCCACTGGCAGGCGTACACCGACAGCTTGCGCCTCTGGCATGCGGTGGTCGGAGAATGGAGAGTGCGCTCCGGCGACAAGCCGCCGCCGTTCAACCTTTATCTAAACTGTGACGGCACGATCGGCGTCCACCTGTCGCTTTTCGCGCAGGAAATCCATCCCGACAAGGAACAGGCGGCGCGCCTGTTCGCGCTGCGCGGCAAGCACCCGATGCGGCTGGTGCTCCAGCGCGACACCCGCCGCCAACTGCTCGATCAACTCCTCGTCTGGAAGGTTTGCCCGAAACTCCGCGCTGCGGTGGACGAAGCGGTGCGGGATTACCACGCCGCGCGCGCCCCGCTCTATCCGCTGCCCGAGACGCAGCGCATCGGCCATCTGGACGAGGAGGACGAAATCGAGTGCCGGCGAAATCTCACCGTGCGCCGCAACGGATCGCCGCTCGTGCGCTTCAAGTCGGGCCAGCGCTACAAACTCGACTCCAAGGCTGTCGCCGTGGAACGCAAGACAACGCGCGAAAACCTCGAAGGCAAGGCAGAAGAGCTTTTACTCACCGGCCAAGAGCTTCTCATCCTCGTCCACGGTGACGGCGGCACGGTTTCTTTCACCAGCGCGCCCAAGCTGGTGGCGGAACCCGACGCGAAGCAACTGCGCGTGCTCCTCGATCACTTCGTGATTCCCGATGTTCCTGATGTGGCCCGGCTCCAGCCCGAGGCGTATGAGAAGAATCTCGCTGCGCTCGGCCAGCTTGAAAGCCTCACTGAGAATGCTGCCCCTCTGCGCGCCCCAGTTCCACGATTTGGCGAATCGGAGATCCAACGATACAACGGCTGAATGCAGCTCAAACCCAAACAACGGGAAGACCTCGCTCGCGCCGCACTCCATGACGGCCTGATCTTCGCGTGGGACACCGGCCTCGGAAAATCGCTGGGCTCGCTCCTCTGGGCCTGCCTAAAAGTCGGCTGGCGCCTCGATCACAACGACCGCGTCATGCCCCACGCCGCCGTGCTCATCGTCGGCCCCAGCGACGGCTTCGAGCATTGGCAGAGCGAGGCGCGCATCTGGCAGATCGAGCTGCGCCGGTTTGAAACACAGGAGGAGTTCACCCGCCTCTGCGCCGACGGCCGCTCGATGCCGCCTGCGTTCTACTACACCACGTATCCGCAGCTCACGCGCAACGGGGTCGCCGACTTTCCGCCGTGGACCGCGATGCCCGGCGACACCAATGAAGCGAAACTCGCCGTGCACAAGGAATGGAGCGCCGGCATCGACGAGTTCCGATGTAACATCCGCTGCTGCTACTCCGCTTCGCTGGCCGATCTCTGCGCCGCGGCGTTCCGCTGCGTCATCGTCGATGAAGCCGTGCGCATGAAAGGCTCCGCCTCGCTCGTCGGCCTGGGCGTGCGCCAGTTGAGCCCGAAGTATCGCCTCGTCGTCACCGCCACACCGATCAAGAATCGATTGCCCGACATCTTCTGGCTCGCTTGGTGGGCGGCGGGCGGCTCGCCCACTCCGTCGGCCCGGTTCCCCTACGAAGGCAGCGTGAGTGACCAGCGGACTCTCTCCGAGTCGTTTCTTATCGAGGAAACCAACCTCACCAAGGAAGCCAGGGCGCGCGAGGCAGGTCGCAAGACCCGTTACCAGAAGTTCACTGCCCAAGTCTGCAACGTGCACGGCCTCTGGAAACTGCTCGCCGCCCTGGTCCTGCGCCGGCGCAAGGCCGACATGGACGCCGACATCCCGCCCAAGCTGCGCCACGTCATCCGTGTGCCGATGGGCCGCAGGCAGAAGGAAGTTTACAAGTATCACCTAAACGCGCGCTACGAGGACGAGAACGGCAAGCCCGCCATCGGCCCCAAGCTGCAGGCGTTGAGGATTGCAGCAGCCAATCCTTGCAGTCCGTTGCTCCACGTCGTGCGCGGGTGGAACGGCCAGGATCAACCGGGCACCTTCGCCTCGACGCATGATTACGTTCCCAAACTTGCCACCGGGCTCAACCTCATTCAGCGCATCCTCGCCGAGAACGACCAGGTCGCATGTTTCTCCGCCTTCCAGTCGAGCCTTGACGCGCTGGGCGCGCGGCTTGACGACTGCGGCGTCCCCCATCTCATCCTGGACGGCCGTACGCCGCCCGAGAAGCGCGGCCGGCTCGCC
>DATDFH010000177.1:0-11104 GCA_036522715.1 Verrucomicrobiia bacterium | reverse complement strand
GCGGGTCCACACGCATGTGTCCACGATGACTCTCACCGCTTGCCCCGCATCTTCTTGTAATCCCACTTCGGGTCGAACTCGATCTTGCCGGCCAATTCCAGGATGCGGAGCCGGTTGCGGCGCTCGACGAACTCGCCCAGGGCGGCGTTAAGGGCCTGCTCGCGGGTCTTGAATTTGCCCAGCTTCACGGCCTCCTGAACCATCTTGTCATCCAATTTCAGGTTCGTCGCCATGCCGCGAAGCTACCCCGGATCAGTGGCAGGCGTCAAACCAGTTGAACGCCCACACGCTCACATCGGTTCACCGCTTCAACGCTTCCCAGAACCCCCCGCGCGCTGCATCCTCGCGGCGATGTCGTGCTACATTGAGCCGGCCCGCCACTGCCGGTCCCGATCGGGAACCAGACGACCATGCGCCCGCTGCATTTGAGCCGAGCCGAACGGTTGCTGCACCGCCTGTGCGACGCGCTGCAACGGCGGCCGTGGCTGTTCCTCGTCGCGCAAGTGCTGCTGGTGGTGTTCTGCCTGGGCTTCGCCGCGTCGCGTCTGGAATTCCACACCAGCCGCAGCGACCTCGTCGGCGCGGAGCTGGAGTACTACCGCAATTACCTGCGCTTCAAGGCGGAGTTCCCTGCGCAGGACGAACTGGTGGCGATCGTTGAGAGCGACCAGCCGCGCAAGAACCGGCAGTTCGTCGAGCGGCTGGCGGCGCGGTTGAACGCCGAGCCGGCGCTGTTCACCAACGTTTTCTTCAAGGGCGACCTGAGCACGCTCGGTCCCAAGGCGCTGCTGTTCCTGCCGGAGGAGGACCTGGAGACGTTGCTGCGCGCGCTGCGCGATTACGGGCCGCTCGTGCAGACGCTCACCACCGCGACCAACCTGCCCTCGCTCGTGACCTGGGTGAACCGCCAGTTGCGCCAGGCCCGCGATCCGCGCCCGAGCGATCTGGAGGCGCTGGTCAAGGTGGCGCCCGCGCTCGGACGCATCTTCGAACTGGCGCTGGATTCGATTGACCGATCGGGCACGCCGCCGTCGCCGGGTGTCGCGGCGTTGTTTCAATCCGGCCCGGAATCCGGCCGGGGCGGTTACCTCGCACTGGCCGGCGGGCGGTTTTACCTCGTGTCGGCCCACGCGCAGAACGACGCGGTCAAGTTCGCCGCCGTCAGCCGGATGCGCGCGCTGGTGCAACAAACCCAGCTCGAAGTGTCCGGCATCAATTGCGGCGTCACGGGCGAGCCGGTGCTCGAATGGGACGAGATGCAACAAGCCGAGCGCGACACGGCCCTGGCGTCGGTCATCGCGCTGGTGTTGTCGGCGCTGATTTTTATTTTCGGCTATCACGAGGTCGGCCGGCCGCTAAAGGCGGTGGTGTGCCTGTTGGTGGGCATGGCTTACACGGTGGGTCTGGCCGCAGTCGCAGTCGGGCACCTGAACATTCTCTCGATCACGTTCGCACCGATCCTCATCGGGCTGGCGATCGACTTTGGCGTGCATTTGATCACGCGCTACGAAGAGGAACTGCGCGCGGGCCGGTCCGACCGGTTTGCCATCCGCAAGGGGCTGGTGTTCACGGGCGCGGGAGTGTTCACGGGCGCGTTCGCCACGGCGGCGGCATTCTTCACGATGGTGTTCACCGATTTCAAAGGCATCCGCGAAATGGGCGTCATCGCGGGCGGCGGATTGTTGCTGTGCCTGGTGCCGATGATGACGCTGTTGCCGCTGTGGCTGCTGCGCGGGCCGGAGAACACGGTTTGCCCAAAGGCTTCCCGGCCCGGCAGCCGCCGCGAGCGCGTCGAGGCGTTCTGGCTGGCGCGGCCGAAGGCGACGATTGTCGTCTGCCTGCTGCTTACCGGGCTGGCGCTCACGCAATTGCCGCTGGTGCGCTTCGACTACAACTTGCTCCACCTCCAGACCAAGGGGCTGGCTTCGGTCGAGTACGCGCAAAAGCTGATGCGGACCGGCTCGCGCTCGGTGCTGCACGCCGCGGTCAGCGCGGGTTCGTTGGAGGAAGCGGTGGCGCTGGAGCGCAAGCTGGCCGTGATGCCCACCGTCGCGAGCGTCGAGTGGATGGGCCAATACCTCGTCGGCAACCAGGAGCGGAAGCTGGCGTTGGTGTCGTTGACCAAGCGCCTGGTCGCGCCGATACGCTTTGCCGGCATTGACCGGCGGCCGGTGGATCTCGCCGCGTTGAGTCAGTCGCTCCTCACGTTGCAAAGTTACCTCGGCGTCGCGACTGAGACGTTCAGCAAACAAGGCCGCGTGGATGTGGTCGCGCCCGTGCAATCGCTCCGGCAAACGATCACCGATCTCCAATGGCGCCTCAGCACTGAGGACACTAATCTGGTCGCGACGCGGCTGGCGGCCTACCAGCAGGCGTTGTTCGAGGATTTGCACGACACCGTGGCGCTGATCCAAGCGCAGGACGACCGCGAGAAGTTGCGCGTGGAAGATTTGCCGCCGAGTCTGCGCAACCGTTTCGTCGGCCGGACGGGCCGGCATCTGCTGCAGGTTTATCCCAAGGAAGACATCTGGCAGCGCGCGCATCAGGAAGCGTTCATCCGCGACCTGCGCAGCGTCGCGCCGCTGGTCTCGGGCACGCCCGTCCTGCTCTACGAGTACGCGACCCTGGCGCAAAAAACCTACCAGCAGATCGTGCTCTACGCGCTGGCCGTGATGGCGCTGCTGGTGTGGCTCCACTTCCGCTCGGTGCTGTGCGTGGGGCTGGCGTTGCTGCCGACGGCGATGGCGACGGTCTGGCTGCTGGGTTTGATGGGCCTCTTCCACATCCCCTTCAACCCCGCCAACGTCATGACGCTGCCGCTGATCGTCGGCATCGGCGCGACCAACGGCATTCACATCCTCAACCGTTACGCCGAGGAGCGTCATCCGAGCATGTTGGCGCGGAGCACCGGCAAGGCTGTGCTCGTCTCGGCGCTGACCACCATCGCGGGCTTCGGCAGCCTGATGCTCGCGCGGCACCAGGGCATTGCCAGTCTCGGTTCCATCATGTCCATCGGCGTGGCCGCGTGCGTGGTCACCGCGCTGACCTTCCTGCCCTGCGTGATCAACCTCCTCGCCCGCCGCGGCTGGCAGATCAAATGCGGCCCGCTCTGCGCAAGTGAAGACCCGCCTCCGGCTGAATCAGGGGATGGGGAGGAATAGAGGGTCGGGTTCGTGCCGCCTCTTGAACTGGCTCCTTCCTTGCGGCTCCAAAATGGGCCGAAAACCGCCCTTTTGGAAGGTTTGCGCGGGCGAACGGACGGTTGGTTTGGACAAACGGATCGTCCGTTCGTGCGTACGGATGAGCCGTTCGTCGTAACGAATGGTCCGTTCATGCGTGCGGACGATCCGTTCGTCCTTACCGACGGTTCGTTTGTCCTAACGGGCGGTTGGTTTGTGCGTACGGAGAGTCCGTTCGTCCTGACGAACAACCCGTTCGTGCGAACGGGCGATCGGATCGTTCGTGCGCCGTGTGTGGCAACACGGACGGGCATTCCCAATTCAACCCGAAGTTCCTCAGCGTTCCGTCAGATCGCGAAGTCGTTGTACTCCTGCTTCACCGCCTCGGTGGGCGGGAGCAACATGCCGGCGGCAACGGTGGCGTTGGTGCCCTGCTCGATCAGCACAATGGAACCAGTCAGCCGGTTGGTGTTGTAGCCGTCATAGATGAGCGGCCGAGAGGTCTTGAAGCTGATTTCGCCGATCTCGTTCATCGGCAGTTCGGGCGGCGCGGGCTGCGGATCGAAGGTGCTGAAGTCGATGCGGCTCTCGAGGCTGGTGATGACGGCCTGGACGGTCTGCGTGGTGTGCTTGAGAAAATATTTCCGGCCCGGCTGCAGCGGGCGCGGGTGCATCCAGACGACGCGCGCGCGGAGATCGGCGTCCATGCCGGGCAGGGCGTCGAGGCCCACGATCATGTCGCCGCGGCTGGCGTCCACGTCGTGCTCAAGCACGAGGGTGATGCTTTGCGGACAGAAGGCTTCGGTGAGCGTGCCGTCGTAGGTCCAGATTTCCTTCACGGTGCTCTTCATGCCGCTGGGGAGAATCATCACGCGCTGGCCGACCTTGACGATGCCGCCGGCGATCTGGCCGCTGAGGCCGCGGAAGTCATGGAGTTTTTCGTTGCGCGGATCGTTCGGACGGTTGACCCATTGGACGGGAAACCGGAAGCCCTGGAGGTTCCAGTCGCTGGCGATGTGGACGCTTTCGAGATGGCGGAGCAGCGGCGGACCTTCATACCACGGGGTGTGCGGCGAGGCATCGACGACGTTGTCGCCGTTGAGCGCGCTGAGCGGGATGAACTTCACGTCCTTCATGTCGAGCAGCGGGAGGAACGCCTCGAAGTCGTCGCGGATTTCCAGGAACCGCTCCTCGCTCCAGCCGACGAGGTCCATCTTGTTGATGGCGATGACGAGGTGCGGGATGCGCAGCAACGACGCGATGTAGGTGTGGCGGCGGCTCTGTTCGATGACGCCCTGGCGCGCGTCCACGAGCACGACGGAGAGGTTGGCGGAGGAGGCGCCGGTGGCCATGTTGCGCGTGTACTGAACGTGGCCCGGCGTGTCAGCGACGATGAACTTGCGCCGCGGCGTGGCGAAGTAGCGATAGGCCACGTCGATTGTTATGCCCTGTTCGCGCTCGGCTCGAAGGCCGTCGGTGAGGTTGGCAAGATTGATCTGCCCGCCACCGGTGATGTCGGCAGAGCGCTCCAAAGCCTCAAGCTGGTCTTCCATCAGCGACTTCGAGTCGTAGAGCAGCCGGCCGATGAGCGTGGATTTGCCGTCGTCCACGGAACCACAGGTGTTGAAGCGTAGGATTTCGATCGGATGTTGCGACTGGGGCATGACGGAAAGATGAGGACGGTTCGATGCGTGTTTGAGTCAGCGGTTCACCAGACCGGCAAACGCGCGGCGCTCCGACCAGAGGAGAAGCAGCGGGGCAACGATGATGAAGCCATGCACGGCGTTGAAGCCGCCCCGTGCCACAAAGCCGTGGAAGCACAGGATGTTGATGATGATGGGGCCGAGGATGAGCAGGCCGAGGTTGCGTGTCCGGGGCACGGCGACGAGCACGCCGCCGAGAATTTCCAGCATCTTCACGAAGTTCATGTAGCCCGTCGGACCGAGCGCGGCCATGAACTTTCCCGGCAGCGAATCCTCGGGTGGTGGCGGCGGCAAGGTGCCGAAGAAGAAGAACAGCGCAGTGGCCAAGAAGAGGAGGCCGAGCAGGACACCGACAATGTTGGTTGCAAGTTTCATGGGCAGTTTGTGGTTGGTTGTGGACGGATCGGCGAAATTGGCGCGGATCAACGATCAGAAATAGCCGGCTTTCTTGCGGTCTTCCATCGCCGCCTCACTCGCCTTGTCGTCGGCGCGGGAGCCGCGCTCGGTCACGCGCGCGGCGGCGATCTCGGTGATGATGTCATCCACCGTGTCGGCGCGGCTCTCGATCATGCCGGTGCTGATCATGTCGGCGATCGTGCGCACGCGGACGACGAGTGATCTGGCTTCCTCATTGGGCCGCGGCCGGCCTCCGGCAAACAGATCGGGCTTGCCTGCGACGGCCGGCGGCGGAACTGGGAGCCACTGGCCGCCGCGGCGGAAGCACTCGCGCTCGTGGCTGAAATAGATACTGGGAACCTCGAGTTTCTCGCGGCGGATGTATTCCCACACGTCCATCTCGGTCCAGTTGGAAAGCGGGAAGACGCGCATGTTTTCGCCGGGGTTGAGCCGCGCGTTGTACAGGTTCCAAAGCTCGGGGCGCTGGTTCTTTGGATCCCATTGGCCGAAGAAATCGCGGTAGCTGAAGAAGCGTTCCTTGGCGCGGGCCTTTTCCTCGTCGCGCCGCGCGCCGCCCACACAACAATCGAAACGGTATTCCTCGATGGCACCGAGAAGCGTGGGAATCTGGAGGCGATTGCGGCTGATCTCGCCCTTGGTGAGGATCACCGTGCCGGCGGCGAGAACGTCTTCCACCTTGCGGACGATGAGTTTGGCGTTGAGTTCCTCCGCGCGCCGGTCGCGGAAATCAATCAACTCCGGAAACTCGTGGCCGGTCTCGACGTTGAGGAAGGGCATCGGGATGTCGGACGGGCGGAACGCCTTCTCAGCGAGCCGGAGGATGCAGATGGAATCCTTGCCGCCGGAAAAGAGGATGGACGGCCGCTCAAACTCGGCGGCGACTTCGCGCATCACGTGGATGGCTTCGGTTTCGAGATGTTGAAGGTGGTCGAGATGATACGAACTCATCGGTGAATGCCCTGGATTCCAAGTCAGGCGTTGGCGACCGCTTTGCCGCCCCATGCGGCGTGGAGGCCGCACTCGCGCTTTTCGTCGGCTTTGGCGGGATCGAAGTAGTCCCACTCGTTGGGAAGGTTGTGCTGTTTGAGATACGTCTCCATCTGCGCGTCGGTCCAATGGAAGACGGGACTGACCTTGAGCGCGCCGAAGTTGGCGTCGGCGGAAACAATGTCGAGGCCGGCGCGGTTGGGATTTTGCACCTTGCGCAGCGCGGTGATCCAGACCGTCGGCGCGAGTTCCTTCATGCCGCGTTGGAAAGGTTCGAGCTTCATCACGGCGCTGAACTTCTTGAGCCCCTCCTCGTCGTCGGTGGTCGGAATCGGGCCGTGGACGGCATCGCGGTGCGCGGCGGTCAGCTTCGGGAGGAAGGGTTTGAGATTCAATTTGAGCCGCGCGCGCAACTGCTCGGCGTGCTGGTAAGTCGCGGGCCGGTTATAGCCGTGGTCCACCCACAGCACCGGAATATCCGGTTGCGCCTGTGTAGCGAGGTGAAGGACGACGGCTTCGTACGGACGGAAGTTGGTGGAGACAATCGCACGGCCGTTCGCCTGGGCGATGGCCCACTTGACGATTTCGAGCGGCGGCTGGGAATGCAATTCGACGTTCCAGCGGGCCCGTTGTTCGGAAGTGACGACGGCGCTCATGGCATCAACTGGAGGAAATAGGGTTGCGCGGTATTTCGCGTCGATCAAGCCGCGGCCGTCGCCGGCTGTTCCTTCCACAACACGCGTTCGACCCAATCACCGAAGCGTTCACCATTGGCGCGCTCCTTCGCGTAGCGTGTCAGGATGGGGCGCAGTTCGTTGATGATATCGGCGTCCTTGACCGTGTCCTTCCAGACGCGGTTAAGGCGGGTGCCTGCTACGTCACCGCCAAAATAAACCTGATACCGGCCGGGCGCCTTGCCGACGAACGCGATCTCGGCCATGTACGGCCGCGCGCAACCGTTCGGGCAGCCGGTCATGCGGATGATGATCTCCTCGCCGGCGAGGCCGACTTCCGCGCACAGCACTTCGATGCGGTCGAGCAGGCCCGGCAGATAGCGCTCGCTCTCGGACAGCGCGAGGCCGCACGTGGGCATCGCGGGGCACGCGAGCGACGCGGAGTGGAGCACGCTCGCCTGCTGCTCGGTCTTCACGCCGTGCGAAGCCAGCAGTGCAGTGACGGCGGGCTTGTCGGCGTCGGCGACGTTGGCGAGGACGACATTCTGATTCGCCGAAATCCGGAACTCGACGCCGCCAAACTTTTCCGCGACCTGACGCAGCGCGGTTTTCATCCGATGATCGCCCGCGTCCTTGATGCGGCCGGTTTCGACGAACAGCGTGAGGAACCACGAGCCATCCACCGCCTTGTTCCAGCCGTAGAGATCGGCCGTGGTGGTGAACTTGAACGCCCGCGCCGGGCCGAGCTTGACGCCCGCACGTTGTTCGATCTCTGCACGCGCCCAATCCACGCCGCGTTCGGCGATCACGTATTTCAAGCGTGCGTGCTTGCGATCGGTACGGTCGCCGAAGTCGCGGTGGATCGTCAGCACGGCCTTCGCGACTTCCATCAAATTTTCCCGCGTGATGAAACCGACCACGTCTGCGAGCCGCGGGTAGGTTTGCGTGTTTCCGTGGCTGCGGCCCATGCCGCCACCGATGGCGAGGTTGTAGCCGACGAGTCGGTCGTTCTCCACGATGGCGATGAAGCCGAGGTCGTTTGTCAGCACGTCGATGTCATTGATCGGCGGGATTACGAAGGCGGTTTTAAACTTCCGCGGGAGGTACATCTTGCCGTAGAGCGGATCGACGAATTCCTTGTTCTCCGGCTCGTCGAGGTTGAGTTGCACGCCGTCGATCCAGATGGCGTGGTATGCCTTGGTCTGCGGCCGGAGCGCATCGGCGGCGCGGTGGCAATCCTCGATCACCTGCTCGCGCGCCCGGGTAAAGGCTGGCATGGGCGGCGCCATGACGTTGCGGTTCACGTCGCCGCACGCCGCGAGCGTCGAGAGCAACGCCTCGTTGATCTTCTTGATCAGCGGACCGAGGCCGGTCTTGACGACGCCGTGGAACTGGATGCTCTGCCGCGTGGTCAGGCGAAGGGTGTTGTTGCCAAAATTCGTCGCGAGATCGTCGAACACGCACCACTGCTTCGGGGTCATCACGCCGCCGGGGATGCGCCCGCGGATCATCATGATGAATTTCTTCTGCGTCTTCCGCAGGTCGCGGTCGTCCTGTTGGTAAATGCCGTGGAACTTCAAAAACTGCACGTCATCCTCGGCAAAACGATCCGCGTTCGGGTCGCTCAGGACCTGGCCGATTGTGCCGGCCAACGTGGGGATGGCTTCTTTGATGACTTCGTTGTGCGTCAGCTTTTGCGCCGCTTCAGTTGCAATCATAAGTGTTCCACTGAACTTGCTGAGTTTATAGTGAACCCGCGCTCTGTCAAACGGGTTTTGCAGCGTGCCTGACCGAGGTTGCAAAGGCAACTCAACAATTCGGCCACACTGGAGCCTTAAGCGAACGGGGGCGGAAACTGCATTCGGAACCTCTTCGCACACGACCAAACTGTGCCCTTGCCGTAGGGGTTTTGGTGGCCCTAAACTACTCTGCCTGTTTTGCCTGATTGGTATGACCGAGAAACGATTGATCTACTTCGACAACAATGCCACGACCCGCGTCGCACCGGAGGTTGTCGACGCGATGCTGCCCTATCTGCGGGATTTCTGGGGCAATCCGTCGAGCGTCTATCGTTTCGGTCACCAGATTACCAAACGAATCGAAGAAGCCCGCGAGAAAGTTGCCACGCTCATCAATGCCGACCCGCGCGAGCTGATCTTCACGAGTTGCGGCACCGAGAGCAACAACACGGCGATCCACGCCGCGCTGGCCGCGCATCCCGAAAAGCGCCATGTCATCACCACGGCTGTCGAGCATTCGGCCAATATCAAATACTGCAACTTTCTCAAGAAGCAGGGCTACGACGTGACTTTCCTTCCTGTTGAGTCCGACGGCTCGCTTGACATCCACCTGCTCGAGAAATCCATCCGGCCCGACACTGCCATTGTCTCGGTCATGTGGGCGAACAACGAGACGGGCGTGTTGTTTCCTATCGAAGAGCTTGCCGCGATCTGCCGGAGCCGGGGAGCGATCTTCCACACCGACGCCGTCCAGACGCCGGGCAAGCTGAAGATCGACGTGAAGAGTCTCGACGTCGATTTCCTTTCGCTCTCGGCCCACAAGCTCCATGCGCCAAAAGGGATTGGCCTGCTCTACGTGAAGCGCCGAACGAAATTCGTTCCTTACATCTTCGGCGGAGGCCAGGAACACAGCCGGCGCGCGGGCACGGAGAACGTTCCTTACATCGTCGGCTTTGGCCGAGCAGGGGAGTTGGCTATGGCCACGCTCAACGACGAGCATACCCGTGTGCGTTCGCTGCGCGACAAGCTTGAGCGCGGAATTCTTTCACACATTCCCGACACCAGCCGCAACGGCGGCAGCGAACCGCGCCTGCCGAACACGACGAACATCGCATTCCATGGCGTCGAGGCGGAGGCGATGCTGCTGATGCTCGACCGCGCGGGCATTTGTGCTTCGAGCGGCTCGGCGTGCACGACCGGTTCGCTCGATCCCTCGCACGTCTTGACCGCGATGGGCCTCAGCGCGGACAAGGCTCGCAGTTGCATCCGCTTCAGCCTCGGCATCTACAACACCGCCGAGGAGGTGGACTACGTGCTGGAACGTTTGCCGGAGATCATCAAGAATCTGCGCGGCCATTCGCCCGAAACGCAGCGCAAACACGTCCGCGAGACGCCCGAACTCGCGCAAGCGTAGCGTAGCGTGGCGGGCTGGGCAGCTTCCGCCCGTTGACACGCTGCGTTCACGGGATAATGTCCTCGACCTTTTATGAGCAAGACTCCGCATGTCGCGATCGTCGGCGCCACGGGCGCCGTCGGCATCGAAATGATCAAAACCCTCGAGAAGCGAAACTTCCCGGTGGGCAAGTTGACGTTGCTCGCCTCCGCGCGCTCCGCCGGCAAGAAACTCAAGTTCAAGGGCCACGATATCGCGGTGAAGGAACTGACGAAGGACGCGTTCAACGGCATCGACATCGCGCTCTTCAGCGCCGGCGGCGGCATCTCGAAGGAATTTGCGCCCATCGCAGCGAACGCCGGCTGCGTGGTCGTCGATAATTCCAGCGCGTTCCGCATGGACCCCGACGTACCGTTGGTCATTCCCGAGATCAACGCCGCCGACGTGAAGTCGCACAAGGGCATCATCGCCAACCCGAACTGCACCACCGCCGTTACACTGATGGCGTTGTATCCGTTGCACCGCGCGTTCGGCGTCACGCGGATTTTTGCGTCGAGCTACCAGGCCGTCTCCGGCACCGGCGCGAAGGCGATCGAGGAATTGGAGCGCCAGGTCGAGCAGGTCGTGAACAAAAGCCCGGTGACGAAGGAAGTTTATCCGCACCAGATCGCCTTCAACGTATTGCCGCACGTGGATTCGTTCCTGCCCACCGGCTACACGAAGGAAGAAATGAAGATGGAGAACGAAGGCCGCAAGATCATGCATCACCCGGCCTTCCGCGCGAGCGTCACCTGCGTGCGCGTGCCGGTCTATCGCTCGCACTCCGTCGCCGTGAGCGCGGAGTTCGAGAAGCCTGTCAGCGTGGACGCCGCGCGCGACGTGCTCAAGAAAGCACCTGGCCTCGACGTGATCGACGAGCCGGAGAAGAAGGAATACCCGATGCCGCTGCACACCTCGGAGAAATACAACTGCGCCGTCGGCCGCATCCGCAAGGATTGCGCGCTCGAAAACG
>DATDFH010000176.1:0-3434 GCA_036522715.1 Verrucomicrobiia bacterium | reverse complement strand
AACGGCGCGCAGGTCCCGCTGGCGAGTGTGGCGAAGTTTCAACCGGTGAACGCCTACCTCTCCGTGAATCACCAGGGCCAATTCCCCGCCGTCACGATTTCATTCAACCTCGCTCCCGGCGTGGCGCTCGGCGACGCGACCGAGATCGTCCACAAAGCGGTTGAGGAACTTCACATGCCCGGCCGAATCCAAGCGAGCTTCCAAGGTACCGCGCAGGTTTTCCAGGCGTCGCTCGCCAACATGCCCCTGCTTGTCGCGGCGGCGCTGCTGGCGGTTTACATCGTTTTGGGAATGCTCTACGAAAGCCTCATCCATCCGCTCACAATTCTCTCGACGCTTCCCTCGGCGGGCGTCGGCGCGCTGCTCGCGCTCATGATGTGCGGCTACGACCTCTCGCTGGTTTCTTTCATCGGCATCATCCTGCTCATGGGCATCGTGAAGAAGAACGCCATCATGATGATCGACTTCGCCATCGAGGTCGAGCGCACCGAGAACCTGAGTCCGCGCGACGCCATCCACAAAGCGTGCCTTATCCGTTTCCGCCCGATCATGATGACCACGCTGGCCGCGCTGTTCGGCGCGATGCCGCTTGCCATCGGCGTGGGTACGGGCGCCGAATTGCGCCGCCCGCTCGGCGTGGCGGTTGTTGGCGGACTTTTGCTTTCGCAGGTGCTCACGCTTTACACCACGCCTGTGGTTTATCTCGCGTTCGAACATCTCCGCGAAAAGGTCGTCGCGTTTCGTCTGCGCCGGCCAAGCCGTCCGGCGCCGGCTCAGGCGTGATTTGGGTGAAGCCAAACACCGGTGGAGCAAGGTTGAAACGGCAACCCCATCAAACCGAAAGAACACCGCGATGAAAATCGCCACCAGCATCGCCCGCATCTCCGCGCCCTTGTTCGACTGCATTGACATCCGCATTGAGGTGCCGGCAAGACTTGATGATGTAATCGGCGGCGTTCTCGAGCACGCGCTCGCCGATTTGGGCCGCTGTCGCGCCAGGGGTGGAACGTCAAAGGGTTGGTGGAAATTTCGTCCTTCGGCTTGAACTTGAATTTGAGAGGTATGATCGCGGCCGCGTTCTGCGTGCCGCAAAACCTCTGCACCCGACCTTGGGGAAACTGAGCTTGGACAGCTGCGCGCGGGGATACGCTTACGCAAGGAGAGGAATCAAACCGATGCTGGGGTCGGCACCCCGGAGTGCGTCAGGACTTCACCTCCGTATCGGACCGCGTCCGCACCGCGTAGGGTTCCTGCGAGAAGAAGTTCTGCGGAGACGAGAACGCTTCTTACGAACGCATGGACCGCTTGAATCAAAGTGCGCCATGCATCAACCCGGCCCTCTCTCCGGGAAAACGGAGAGAGGACCGGGGCACGGGAAATTCCATCCGTGGAATGAAAACGCAGTTTCGTAGCGGAACGTAAACCGATGAATGGAGTGAACGGTATGAAAGACTCTGAAGTGAAACATCCGAGGCTTCCGCGATCAATCGCGGCGGGCCTGTTCGCCAGTCTGTTGTGCTGCTTGCCCGCCACCACCGGGTACGCGGAAATGCTCGTCGGAGCCACCGATGGCGGGGCCAGTGCGTCAACGAATGTCCGAGGGCAAGTGTCGTCAATCGGCAGGTTCATGGTGAGCGGCACGGTGTCCGTTGCGAACGCGGTCCGCCGTCTGTTGCGAGCCGAGCAGAAGCGGCGGCGGTGGTGGAGGCGGGCCACGCAGACCGGTTCGCACGAGCAGATTCACACGCAGCCCGCATTGCGCGGCGGCGCGCGGCCCGAACCGGTCCGCCTTCCGGTGCATTGGGTCGATCCTCCATCTTGTTTCAGGGTTTTACCCCACTACCGGCGCGTCTCGTCCTGCGTAGTGTAAAAACGAAGAATATTTGGAGCGCGAGATCGCTCTCCAATTGAACCGACGAATCGCGTGAGCAACTTGAAAATCACTGAAATGAAAATTCACGGTCCATGTGGGCCGCTTGTGCCCCCTGACCGCCGGCAATCGGCATGCGCAACTTTTCATAAGGCCCACCACCGCCGCGCGCGATCCAGGCGGCAGCCACCCGTGCTGGGCGCAACATACAACTCCACGTGTGCCATGAGTAATTCCTTTGCGCAGACCAAAGGATGAAAAAGGAGGTCCGACGCTGACCCCGAAACCCGAGCCATTTTCGGGGTCAGCACGTTTTCACGAAGCAGAGAAAAGAGAAAGATCATGAAACGAACGAAATTCAACTCACTGAAACGCGCGCTCGCCGGCCTGTCGGTCTCGTTGTGCTGCGGCACGGCGGTGCCCGGCCAGGCGAACGGGCAGCCCAATCCGCCGCCGGCCGGCGCGGGCATTGTGGCGGCCGTGCAGGCAAACCAGGACATTTACACCAACATCGCCCCATCGTTCTGGTGCCCGCCCTGCGTCACCAGCACTCCGCCGTGCCTGTTGCCGTGCTACCTCATCGAGGGACAGACCGCCGGCGCGCTCTTCGCTTTCACGGTGGCCAACGACTACAAACTTCCACGCACCTTCGAGTTCTCCAGCGGCCAGCAATTCGACGTTGAACTCATCGATCAAATCGGCCGCGTCGTCGCCGCGTGGTCGGACGGCAAGGTCTTCACCCAGGCGCTGACTTCGTTCACCCTCGGGCCGGGCGAGGCGCAGACGTTTTGGGCGAAGATGGCGCTCAAGGACCGCAACGGCTGGCAACTCAACGGGCCGTATTGGGTCCGCGCATTCCTGACCACCAGCGGCCCGCTGCCCCGCGTGGAAGCCGCGACGCAGATTCTTGTGATCCTCGCCTCGCCGCCGTGACGCGCGAAACTCTTCCGCGCCGGGCGGGACTTGGTGCCGTGCTTCCCGCGTCACGCGCGCCTCATTCCAGCCAGAACTCCCATCCGTCCAATGGCTCGGTCTTTGCCCGGTAATACGGATTGGGGATGAACTCGCCGACAATCCGGCCCTCCCCGTCCACCCTCCACGCGCCTTTCACGCGGTCGTGCGGCACCTTGCCATTGGGTTCGAACTTCTCATCGAATTCAAAGACGTGGCCGTTGGGACGGCGTCTGGCTTCTTCCTGGGCTCGTGGTGACGGCGTCATGGTTGCCTTGCCCGCAACGCCACACGCAACACTTCCACAGGGGCGGCGGAGACTTTCCTTTCCCGATTGCGTGGCGGGTTGCTGGAGGTGCCGCCCCAGGGACCGATGTGATCCGAGTGTTTGGCAATGGCGGCGGGGGCGGCGTTCAATCGCGAAGCATCTGCGCGGCGATCAACTTGTTGAACTTGTTCCCATCGTGATCAGTTCCCTCCGTGGAGTTGCTCCCGGCATTTCTTGAGCCGCGCTTCCGCGGCGAGGATCAGGATTCGATTCCTGCCGAAGTCGGCAAGCCTTGCGGCGTCCAGACCTTGCTCCAAAAGCGCCGCGCTTTTGGAGCAAGGTCTG
>DATDFH010000175.1:0-3999 GCA_036522715.1 Verrucomicrobiia bacterium | reverse complement strand
GGCTCGCCGGCTGGAACGAAGCGTACGCGCCGCTGCCCATCGTCGGCGGGCTGGCGAGCGGCAATTTCAACGAACAGCTCACGCAGGTTTATCTCAACGGCGAAGTGTTCACCGAGGGCGGCGTCGCACTCGCCGTCGGCGGCGCGGTCGCCATCGAAGGCGTCATTTCCCAAGGCTGCACGCCCATCGGCGACACGTGGACACTGACCAAGGTGGACCGCAACCTCATCCACCAGATCGCCAACCGGCCCGCGTACGAGGTGCTGGTCGATACCTTCAACTCGCTCCCGGCCGAGGAACAAAAGAAGGCGCAGCAAAATCTTTTCATCGGCCTGGTCACCAACGAATACCTCGAGGAGTTTCATCGCGGAGATTTTCTGGTGCGCAATCTCGTCGGCGCCGATCCCAAGAGCGGCATCATCGCGGTGGGCGCATTGCCGCGCGCGGGGCAGACGATCCAATTTCAGCGACGCGACGCCGCGGCGGCGCGCGAGGACATGGAGGCGCTGCTGGCGCGCGCGAAAAAGCAACTTGCCGGGCGCACGATCTACGGCGCGTGTCTGTGCTGTTGCAACGGCCGTGGCGAACGGCTCTTTGGCGAGCCGAGTCACGACGCCCGCTGCACGCAGACGATCCTCGGACCGCTGGGTTTGAGCGGATTCTTCTGCAACGGCGAAATCGGCCCGGTGGGCGAGCGCAATTTCCTCCACGGCTACACGGCGTCGCTCGCGCTGTTCGTTTCAAAGGAATGACCGCGCCTTCAGCTCCGACGCCTCCGCCCGGCAGCCTGCTCTACGTCCCGTCTTCGTACGTCGATGCGCTGCCGCTGGCGGAAATGTTTCCCAAAGCGCAGCCGGTGGAATTGGAACTCGGCGCTGGCGACGGCTCATTTCTCGCGCTCTGGGCGTCGGCCCATCCGGAACGCAATTTCATCGGCGTCGAGCGGCTGCTCGGGCGCATCCGCAAGCTCGATCGCAAAGGTCGTCGCGCCGCGTTGACGAATCTCAGACTGATCCGGCTCGAAGCCGCCTACACGCTCGAATACCTCATCCCGCACGTTTCGATCAGCGCGCTGCACATTTATTTTCCAGACCCGTGGCCAAAGAAGAAGCACCGCCGCCACCGACTCATCAACCAGCGCTTCCCGGACGTGGCGAAGCAGGCACTCGTGCCCGGCGGCGTGGTCCATCTTCGCACCGATGATGCAGATTACTTCGCGCAGATGCAGGAAGTCTTCGCTGCACGTAACGATTTCAAGCTGGTCGCCCCTCCCGCGGAGTTGAACGCCGTGCTCACGGACTTCGAGCGCGAGTTCAACACGAAGGGAATTCCGACGCAGCGCGCCTCGTATCGGATGGCGTAACGGTCACACGCCGCGTTTTTCGTCTCGCCAACAGACCCGCCGCACGCAAAGAGTTCCGCCGGCAGCCGCACGCCAGTCATGATCATTGATGTCCACAACCACGTCGGCGCGGACCTGATGTTTTATCTCCACGGCGATTTTCCCTACGCGCAGCATCTCGTCACGATGACCGGCGAGGGACGTGCGCTCGGTGTGAACCGTTGGGTCGTGTTTCCGTTCGTCGTGCCCATCGTCTTCAAGATCGAAGCGCTCAAGCGCGGAGAAATCGTGTTCGACGGCACGGGTTTGGAGAAGGTGCCTTACGCGTTCGAGAACCGCCGGCTGCTGAAGGAGATCAACGAACTGTTCCCCGACGAAGGCAAAGACTGTCTGCCGTTGGTGATGCTTGATCCGATGCGCGAGCAGGCGGCGCAGATCGCGGAACTCCGCAAACTGCGCGGCGAATACAGATTCTACGGGCTGAAGTTGCAGACCACGATGATCCAGTCGTTCATCAAGACGCTGGGCAACGAGGGCCGCGGCTTTGTCGAACTCGCCGCCGAATGGGACATCCCGTTCTTGATTCATTCGAGTGTCGGCGACCAGGACCCGTGGGCGCAGGCCAGCGACATCCTCGACGTGGCGGAGAAATTTCCCGACGTGCGCTTCTGCCTCGCCCACTCGTGCCGTTACGACAAGGAATGCCTCGATCGTGTCAACGCGTTGCCGAACACGTGGTTTGACTGCTCGGCGCACTGCATCCACTGCGACGGCGCGATCGCCGACATGCCCTACATCGCCGAGCGCAGGCGCCGCTTTGACACCGACTACACGAATCCTGCGCGTGTCATCGCCGACCTCGCCGCGGCGTATCCCACGAAGTTCATGTGGGGCAGCGATTCGCCGTTCTACAGCTACGTGGCGATGCTCGGTGAGAAACGCCTCGCACTCATCAGCAACTACGCGAAGGAAGTGGCGGCCTTGAAGGCGAACAAACCCGAGGTCGTCGAGCGCATCGCGAACAGGAACATCCGGGCGTGGTTGAAATTGAAGGATGAAGGCATTCTCACTGGGAAATAGCGCGGCGCTGGTGACCGGCTCGTCGCAGGGAATTGGCTTCGCCGCGGCGGACGCGTTGCGCGAAGCGGGCGCGAAGGTGGTCTTCCACGGCTTGCAGCCGCGGCCGGAAAACATTCCCACCGATTCGGGCTACGTGCAGGCGGACTTGATGCAGCCGCAGGCACCTGCCCGGCTCGTGGCGGAGGCATTCGAGGCGCGGCCGGATCTCGACACGCTCGTGTGCAACGCGGGCAGTTTCTTCGACACGCCGTTCCTCGAAATGACCCGTGAGCGATGGGAGAAGACGCTCCATCTCAATCTCAGCGCGACGTATTTCATCGTGCAGGAGTTCGCGAAACGCCTCGTGGCCGCAAAGCGCGCTGGCTCGATCTGCATCACCACGTCGACCAACGGCCTCCAAGCCGAAGCCGACTCGACGGCCTACGACACGTCCAAGGGCGCGCTCGTGATGCTCATTCGTTCGCTCGCCGCATCGCTGGCCGATTACAGCATCCGCGTCAACGGCATCGCGCCCGGTCTGATCAAGACGCCGCTCACGTCGGTCTGGATGGAGTCGCGCGCGGACGATCTGCTGCCGCACTATCAGAAAAAAATCCTGCTCGGCCACATCGGCACACCGGAGGATTGCGCGGGCGCGGTCGTGTTCCTCTGCTCACCGGCGGCCAGTTACATCACGGGCGAAATTATTGTGATCGACGGCGGGCTCACCGCCGTCCAAGTCGGCAAGCTTTGACCAGCCGATGCCCACCACGGCACCACGACTACTGTTCAGCGCCCATTGCGAACTGGGCGAGAACCCGCTTTGGAACGCCGAGGACGGCGGTCTCTACTGGACCGACATCACCGGCGGCCACGTGCACCGGTTGCGGCTCGCGACCGGTGAACACGAGGTGATCTACAACGACGGCCTCGTGGGTGGCTTCACGTTGCAGGCGAACGGCGATTTGCTCCTGTTCCGCGCCGATGACATCGCGGCGCTCAAGCCGGACGGCTGGGTCGAGGTGCTCAAGCGTTTCAAAGACGAGGACATGGAACGTTTCAACGATGTGATTGCCGATCCGGAAGGGCGCGTCTTCGCGGGGACGATTGGAACGACTTCCCAAAGCGGCGGCCTCTATCGCGTCGATCCCGACGGCACGACCACGTCGCTGTTCCGTGGCACCGGCTGCTCAAACGGCATGGGCTTCTCGCCCGACCGGAAGACGTTTTACTGGACCTGCTCGACGACGCGGCGCATCTACGCCTTCGACTACGACCGGGCGAGCGGTGCACTCACTCAGGAGCGCGTGCTGTATCAGGCGAACGACACCGAGGGCATCACCGACGGCATGACCGTGGACCGCAACGGCCACCTCTGGTCCGCACGCTGGGACGGTTTCGCCGTCGTGCATCATGCGCCGGATGGCCGCGTGGTGGAGACGATCCGCTTCCCGGTGGCAAAGGTGTCGTCGGTCTGTTTCGGCGGGCCAAACCTCGACCGGATGTTTGCAACGACCGCCGGCGGCAAGGCCGGCGCGACGACCGAAGACGGCGCGCTCTACGAACTTTTCCCGGGTGTCAGCGGCACTGCGGAATTC
>DATDFH010000174.1:0-4275 GCA_036522715.1 Verrucomicrobiia bacterium | reverse complement strand
CCCGCATCCCGGCGCACTACCATTATCCCCCGCTCAATGAAGCTCACGCTGAACCGTCCGCCGCTGCCCCGCTGACCTCACCATGGAAAGCCCGGGCATACATCGGCCACGCAACGTGGACTGGAAGCGCGCGGCGGCGCTGCTCTACGGCGACTGGGGCACGAGCAAGGCCTACGTGGTCGGCTTCGCGTTCAGCTCCGCCGCGGTGGCCGTCGCGTGGCAATCGCTGCCGGTGATCGTCGCGGTCTGCGCGCTGACGGCGCTGGTGGCCTTCAACTACATCCTCGTCTGCAAACATTTCCCGGAAGGCGGCGGAGTCTATTCCGCCGCGCGCGAGCAGAGCCGCTTTCTGGCGGTGATGGGGGCGTTGCTCATCGTAGCCGACCTGACCGTGACAGCGGCAATGAGCGGCTGGGCGGCGATGAGTTACTTCCGGGTACCCAAGGAATATGTGCTGTACGCGACGATCGGGATCCTCTTGCTCATCGGCTGGTTGAACCGCTTCGGTCCCAAGCACACGGGCAGCGCGGCGCTCTCCCTGGCGCTGCCGATGGTGGCGGTGGTCGTGTTGATCATCGCGTTGAGCGTGCCGCATCTGACGCTGGCGCATCTCGAGCCACCACCGCATGAGTTGAAGAAAAACTGGCTCGCGTTCGTGGGCATGATCCTCGCCCTGAGCGGCGTCGAAGCCATCGCCAATCTCACCGGCGTGATGCGGCTCGATCCGCGGGCGACGATGGAAAAGCCGCGCGTCACGCGAACGTCCACGCTCGCCATCAGCGTCGTCGCAGTGGAAGTCGTCTTGGGCACCGCGCTCCTCGGTTGGGCGATGCTTTCGTTGCCCAAGGAAATGGAACCGACGATGCGCACGCGATGGGAAGACATGTTGAATGTGCTGGCCGAACACTACGGCGGGCTGGCATTCGGCGCGGACTTCGGGGCGCTGTTCGGCGTTGCGGTGGGCATCATCGTCGGCCTGCTGCTGCTCAGCGCGGTCAACACCGCCATCGGCGCGTTGATCGGCCTGACCTACATGCTCGCGCGCGACGGCGAGATGCCGCGCGTGTTCACCAGGCTCAACAAGCACGGCGTGCCGTGGTGGCCGTTGGTGCTGGCGACGGCGTTGCCGGCGCTGACGGTCATCGGCGCGCCCGACCTCGAAACGTTGATGGGCCTTTACGCAATCGGCGTGGTGGGCGCGATCGCGGTCAACCTGGGTTCGTGCACGTTCAATTGGGCGCTCGACTTCAAGCTGTACGAGCGACTGATCATGGGCATGACCTTCGTCGTGTTGTTCGCCGTCGAGGTGACCGTCGCGAAGGTCAAGGACGGCGCGCTGTTCTTTGCGGTGTGCGTGCTTGGGCTGGGCTTCGGCTTGCGCGGCTGGGCACAGCGTCGCGCCGGCCTGCGCACCCTCACCGTGACCCATGAAGTCGCCGCCGCGGTGTCGCCGGATTCGGTTGCCCGCCTGCGGCCCCCGGCCCAGGTCGAAAACACGATTCTCGTCGCTGCGCGCGGCGTCACGCCGGTGCTGCGCTTTGCACTCGAAGAAGCCCGTCTCCGCCAAGGCGCCCTCTATGTGCTCTACGTGAAGGAAATCGCTGTCAATCTGCCCGGCCCGGTGCAGCCGGCCGAGCCGCCCGACTGGCGCAAAGATCCGTCAGCCTGCTCAATTTTCTATCCCATGATCGAACTTGGCCGCGAACAAACCGTCCACATTGTCCCCGTCTATACCTTCAGCGACAATCCCGCCTTCACCATTCTCGACATGGCTGCAACGCTCGGTGCGGACATCCTGATTCTTGGCGTGCCGCAACGCCGCACCATCGCCGCGCTGCTCAAGGGCAACGTCGTGACCGAGGTGGCGAACAATCTTCCCGAGAGCATTCAACTCATCTTGCACAGTTGAGCCACGACCGGCTCCGGATCGCCGGTTCCAGGTCTTCCGCTCGCTGGCCCTTTTTTCTTCCGCTGGCCAAAACGCGCCATGCCGACTTTCGGTACGCGAACCGATGAAAAATTATCTTCCAAGCTCAATCCCCGTGTGCCGCAAGGCGATTCGTGCGTTCGACGAGTTCGTCGCGAGTGCCTTGGCACGGGCGTAGCTAAGGGCGTCCGTCCTGAAACGCCGGTGCCGGGTGGCTCCATTTGGCGGGGACCGCGTTCCTAACCCAACATTGCATGAAAAAAGTCGAAGCAATCATCAAACCGTTCAAGCTGGAGGAGGTCAAAGATGCCCTTGGAGAAATCGGCATCGAAGGCATGACCGTCAGTGAAGTCAAAGGATTCGGCCGCCAGAAGGGCCACACCGAAATCTACCGTGGCAGCGAATACACCGTCGATTTCCTGCCCAAGATCAAACTCGAGCTGGTGCTCCCGGACAACCGGGTCGATGCCGCCGTCGCGGCCATCGTCAAGACCGCCAAGACCGGCAAGATCGGCGACGGCAAGGTGTTCGTCTCCTCCGTTGATCAGGCCGTCCGCATCCGCACCGAAGAAAAAGGTGATGCTGCAGTTTAACCCTCCCCAAAACCCCTACCCATTCACACGATGAAGAAACTCCTGCTTACACTGCTGGCCGGTTTGATTCTCACGGCGCCGGTTCTGCGCGCCGCGGACGCCCCCAAGAAACCCGAGCCGACGATTGAACAACGCGTCGCCGGTCTGGAAGCCTACATTGCCAACGGCGATCCCACCGCCCCGCTCAAGGTCAAGGTCAAGGACAAGTCCGGCAAGGAAGTCGACCAGGTGCCCGAAGGCCTGACGACCGTGGCGGCCAGCAACTCCGGCCCCGGCCACAACGGCTTCCAGATGATCTGCTCCGCTCTGGTGCTGTTCATGACACTGCCCGGCCTGTTCCTGTTCTACGGCGGCCTGGTGCGCCGAAAGAACGTCCTCTCCGTCGTCGCGCAATGCTTCGGCATCGCCGGCCTGGTGACGATCCTGTGGTACATCTATGGCTACAGCTTCGTCTTCGCAGGCGGTGACGGTGCGGGCGCGTGGATCGGCGATTTCAAATTGAAGGCCTTCCTCAACGGCGTCAGCTCCGGCGTCAACAGCGACTACTGCTACTGGGTAAGCGAAAACGTCTTCTCCATGTATCAGCTCATGTTCGCCATCATCACCCCGGCGCTCATCGTCGGCGCGATTGCCGAACGCATGAAGTTCTCCGCGATCCTGCTGTTCATGACGCTGTGGATGGCGATCGTTTATTTCCCGCTCGCCCACTGGGTGTGGGGCATCAAGGGCGTGATGAACGGCGTGTGGAATGCCGACGCCAAGATCAAGGCGATCGACTTCGCCGGCGGCACGGTCGTGCACATGAGCTCAGGCTGGAGCGCATTGGTCCTCTGCTTGATCCTCGGCAAGCGCCTGGGTTACGGCAAGGAAGCGATGCCGCCGCATAGCATGGCCCTCTGCGCCATCGGCACCGGTATGCTCTGGGTTGGTTGGTACGGCTTCAACGCCGGCTCGGCGGTCGCCGCGGACGGCGTCGCTGCCAATGCCTTCACCACCACGACGATGGCGACCGCGGTCGCGTCCTTCGTGTGGGCGATGTTCGAATACATCACCAAGGGCAAACCCAGTGTGCTCGGCTTCTGTTCCGGCGCGGTGGCGGGCCTGGTTGTCATCACCCCGGCGTGCGGCTTCGTCACGCCCAACGGCGCAGTGGCGATCGGCGTCGCGGCCGGCATCATTCCATTCCTCGCGTGCACCAAGCTCAAGGCGATGCTCGGTTATGACGACGCACTCGACACCTTCGGCGTCCACGCCGTCGGCGGCACGCTCGGCGCGCTGATGACCGGCATGTTGGCCCGCAATTCCGCCAATGCCAACCTCGCCACCAACCTCAAGGACTACGTGAAGGACACCTTGTTCCAGCCGCTCTTCATCGAGCAGATCAAAGCCGTCGTCATCACCCTCATCCTCGCGGTCGTCGGCACGGTCGTCATCGCCATGATCACCAAGGCCGTCGTCGGCCTGCGTCCGAGCGAAGAAGTTGAGACCCTCGGTCTCGACCTCTCCGAGCACGGCGAAGAGGGCTACCACGGCGCGTAAGCTCCAACTGGTTTAAGAGTGCCGTGCCAATAAGTGTGGCCTGCGAGCCACGGTTGGCACGGCCTCTCCGTTTCATCGAACAGCAACAAAATCCTGAACACTGATACACTGAAATGAGCACCCCCAAGCAAGTATTGGAAATGGCCAAGAAGAACGGCGCGAAGATGGTCGACGTGAAGTTTGTCGACACCTTCGGCACCTGGCAGCACTTCTCCT
>DATDFH010000173.1:0-3341 GCA_036522715.1 Verrucomicrobiia bacterium | reverse complement strand
GCCCGCAGTATCGGTTTTCATGCCGTCAGGCAGGCCGCGATGTTCGGGGACCATGCTTGTCACGTCGGCGAGGATGCGTGACGCGCCGAGGGTCCCATCGCGCTGTATCGGGAAGGCCTTCCAAATCGCAGCCTTAGGATCCGATTGCGAAACGTAAAGTGTCTTCTGGTCGGGGCTAAGGGTGATGCCGTTGGGGAACGTCATGTCCTTGGTCATGAGGCGCAGGTGTCCGTCGGGCGAGAGTCGGTAGATGCCGCTCCAGGGGATTTCGCGCGCTTCGGTGTCTTTGGGGCCTTTGGGCAGGCCGTAGGGCGGGTCGGTGAAGTAGATGTTGCCGGCTTTGTCTATGGTGGAGTCGTTGGGGCTGTTGAAGCGTTTGCCTTCGAAGTTGTCGGCGAGCGTTCTTTTGCCGCCGTGGCGGGTCAGGACGGAGAGCCGCCGGTCGCCGTGTTCGCAGGAGACGAGTTCGCCGCGGGAGTTGAGGTTGAGGCCGTTGCTGCCCGGCTCGGGGCTGTAGTCGCCGAGGCCGGTGTAGCCGCTGGGCTTGAGGAAAACGCTGAGGCCGTCGCCTTCTTTCCATTTCATGACCTGATTGCGCGGCACGTCCGAGAACACGAGGTAACCGCCGCCGTCGGGCTGCGTGTCGGCCTTGGGAATCCATACGGGGCCTTCGCTCCAGTCGAGGCCGGAAGCGAGCACTTCGATTTTGGCGTCGGCCGGCAAGAGGGCGTCCGCGGCGGGGTCGAGGCGGAGGATTTCGCCGATGGTCGGGCGCGGCGTCAGGTCGTCGGCGAGCGCGCGCGCGGACCAGAGCAGGGCAAGGGCGAGGCAGGACAGGCTGAAGCAAGACGCGTATCGGAGCGGGGACGGCCTCGTCCCCGCGTTTGTTCGTCTGCTGACAATCGTTCGGGGACGAGGCCGTCCCCGCTCCGTCGTTGAATCTGCCTCGCCGAGGCAGCGTGCGAGCAATAGGGTCGTATTGAGTTTCATAGCGTTGCAGTGTGCTTTAGGGCATTGGATTCGTTACGAGTGAGCGAGTATGGCGGGCCGGTGCAATTTGACAAAGCTGATAATTGCCGCGCCGAGCAGATAGGTCGCGGCGAGGAAGAGCAGGACGGCGGTCTCGCTCGCGCCGTGGGACTTCATCCAGCCGGTGGCGTGATTGCCGAGATAGCCGGCGAGGTTGGCGGCCATGTTGATAAAGCCAACGGCGACGGCCCGCGCGGACGCGGTGAGCGTGAGCGTGGGCAGCGCCCAGAAGGGAGCGGGCCAGAAGTAGGCGGCGAAGCCCGTGAGACAGAGCCACGCCATCACGACGGGGAACGGCTGGCCGGGGATCGTGCTGCCCGCGAGCAAGAGCGCGGTGGCCCCCTGCCCTGCCACGCAATGCCACTTGCGATCGCCGCTGCGGTCGGAGGATTGGCCCGAGACAATGACGCTGGCGAGTCCGCATAAGTAAAACAGGCCGCTATAAAACAGCGCCGCGCGGTCGGAGCCGCCGGAGAGGTTTTTGAGCGTGGTCGGCAGCCAGAAGGCAATGGCGTAGCCGCCGGTGTTGGTGGCGAAGATGCCGAGCGCAAGCAGCCAGACGTTGGGCAGGCGCAGCGCGCTCCAGAGGCGGCTCTTGGCCGCGGGTTCCGTTGCGCGCGCTTCGGCGGACAGGGCGCTTTCGAGATGATCGCGTTCAATGGGTGTGAGCCATTTCGCGTCGCGCGGGCGATCGGTCATTACGAACAGCGTGACCACGCCAAGCAGCACGGCGGGCAAGCCTTCGAGGATGAAGAGCCATTTCCATCCCGCGAGTCCGAGCCATTGCGCGTCGAGCAACCAGCCCGATAACGGCGCGCCCAGCGCCAGGCTGAGGGGCACCGCGATGATGAGGCCGGAGAGCGCCCGCGCGCGATCGCCGCTGACAAACCAGTGCGTGAAATAGACAATGATGCCCGGGAAGAAGCCCGCTTCGGCGACGCCCAGCAGGAATCGCGCGAGGTAAAACTGCGCCGGCGTGCGCACAAAGGCCGTGAGCGCGGAGATGAAGCCCCACGAGATGAGGATGCGGGCAAACCATTTGCGCGCGCTCCAACGTTCGACGAGCAGCGCGCCGGGGATTTCGAGGATGAGGTAGCCGATGAAGAAGATGCCGATTCCCAGGCCGAAAACTTCCTCGGAGAATTTCAAGTCGCCGGCCATGCGCAGTTTGGCAAAGCCGACGTTGGCGCGGTCCAGATACGCGACGATGTAAAGCAGGAACACCAGCGGCATCACTCGCCACGCGACCTTGCGGCGAAGCGCGGCGATCTGGGCGAGGCTCATAGTGGGCGTGGCATTTTTGGTTTGCGAAAGAGCATTGCCGGGATTGCGGCTGAAGAGCAACAGGCCAGTGTCTCTTTTTCCGCGCCTTCTCAGACAGGTTATGCGATAGTCGAACCCATTATGCAGACGAACTCGTCGCGAATTGCCATCATTGATTGGTCGAAACAGCCCGTAGCAGACCGGTCCGCCGCCCTCGAGCGCGCCGTCATCGGCGACGCCGCGGAGGTGCGAACCTACCTGTGCAACGGCGACGCCGATTTCGATGACGAGATCCTCGACTCGTCCGCGCTGATGATCTGGCACAATATGCCGATCACACGGCCGGGAATCGTCCGGCTCAAGCGATGCAAGGCCATCGTCCGAATCGGTGTGGGATTCGACACGGTGGATGTGCAAGCCGCCGCCGAGTGCAACATCCCCGTCTGCAACGTTCCCGACTACGGCACCGAAGAAGTGGCCGACCACGCGATTGCTCTGGCGATGGCGTTGTGCCGGCAGCTTTTCCCGCTCGATGCGGAAGCGAAACGGTTGGGCTGGCAGTTGAAGGTCGAATCAAAAATGCGACGTTTGCGTGAGTTGACCTTTGGGATTGTTGGCTTGGGCCGAATCGGCACCGCCACTGCCCTGCGCGCCAAGGCCCTCGGGTTCAAGGTTTGCTTTTACGATCCGTATCTGCCCAACGGCGCCGACAAAGCCGTTGGCCTCGCCCGCGTCCGCTCGTTCGAAGACCTTCTGCGTCAGGCCGATGTCCTATCCATTCACTGCCCATTGACTGCGGAGACGCGCCGCATGATTACCGCACGCGAACTCGGCTGGATGAAACCGTCCGCTTTCATCGTCAACACCGCGCGCGGCGCCATCATCGAGAAAGCCGCGATCCTCGCCTCGTTGCGCGAAGGCCGGCTCGCTGGCGCCGGCCTGGACGTGGTCGAAGATGAGCCGCTGCGCACGCCCGAGGAGGCGGCCACTCCGAACCTAATCGTTACCTGCCACGCCGCGTTCTGCAGCGTCGAGGCCAAAAAGGAAAT
>DATDFH010000172.1:0-14960 GCA_036522715.1 Verrucomicrobiia bacterium | reverse complement strand
CACCACGCCGTCCTTGCGCCACACAAAGCTGAACGGCCCGGTGCCCGACGCCACGGTGCCGAAGCCCGCGCTGGTGCCCGGACAGTTGGTCTGGCTCAACAGCGGCGTCGCACTCACGTTCGTCAGCACCGTCAGCGTCGCAAAGTTCGTGAAGTTCACGAACACACCCGTGACTTCGACGGAGTAAATGCCGGCGTCACCGGAGTTGACGTTGGTGACGAGCAGCACGTTGTTCGTCTGCCCGACGACCAGACCGCCGTCCTTTCGCCAGAGATAGACGAACGGCCCCGCGCCGCCGGGCGTCATGCTGAACAGCGCGTTGGCCGTCGGGCACAGCACGAGGCTCTGCATGTCGTTGTCGGCTTCGGTGACGGTCACGGTCTGGTTGGTGATGCCGGAGAGCGTCAGGGCTAACACCGCCTGGGCGTTGGTGTTGTCATTGTCCTCGGCCGCGCCAATGACGACGGTCTGGGGCACCATCCAGTTCGTGGGCGTGAACATCAGCGTGGCGCTGCCGAGCACGCTGAGGTTCGTGTCGCCCGAACCGAACGCGACCGCCACGTTCACATTTGTGTCCGGCTGGATGTTCAACTGCACGGTGAAGCTGTTGCTGCCGCCTTCCAAAACCGTGAGCGCGTTCGTCGAAACGACGAGGCCGATGTCGTTGTCGGCTTCCTCGGCGGTGAGCGTCTGGCTGATCAAACCGGGCGCAGAAAGCGTGAACAGCGCCTGACCGTTCAGCGTGTCGGCATCTTCCGCAGCGCTGATGAAGACGCTCTGGGGAACGTTCCAGTTCGCAAGCGTGAATGTGAGCGTGCCGCCAGCGACCACGGCGAGATCACCGTCGCCGGACGTGAAGGAAACCGTCACCGTCGTGTCGAAATCGGGGAGCCGGCTCAACTGGACCGCGAACGAATTCGTGCCGCCCTCGGGCACGATGAGCACGTTGGTCGAAAGCAGAATCAGCGGCGGCGGATTGGTGGCTTCAATGTAGTTGGTGCGGCTAAACGTGTTCGTGCCAACCGGGCCGCTGACAGTCAACGTAACCGTGTTCGTGCCGGCCAGCGCGTAGAGGAAGCCGAAGTTCGTCGCCGTGGTGTTCGTGGTGTTGCCGTCGCCAAAATCCCAGAAACGGTTGGTGATCGTGCCGGTCGAGGTGTCGGTGAACGTAACCAACAGCGGCCTGGGTCCGGTAGTCGGTGTGGCGGTGAAATTCGCCGACGGCACGAACGCGCCCGTGCCCGTCACGGGATTGGTGCTGCCGCCATCGTTGCCAGTCGTGAAGACGACAGCGTTGCTGAATGCTCCGGCGTTGGTGGGCGTGAAGCGCACGACAAGATTCGTCGCGCCGAATCCCGCGAGGCTGAACGGCGTGCCGGAGAGAATGGTGAACGGTCCACCCGTGATCGTGGCGACACCGTTGCTCAACGGCGCGCCGCCGAGGTTGGTGACGGCGAGGGTCAACTGCGCGTTGCTGCCCACGGCGATCGTCCCGAAGTTGAGGCCCGCCGGTGTGACGGAGAGTTGCGCCGGCGTGAGGCCGATGCCCGTGACGGGATTCGTCGAGTTGCCGCCGTTGCTAATGAAGACGACCGCGTTGCTGAAGTTCGCAGCGTTCGTCGGCGCGAAGCTGACCAGCACGACATTGGTTTGACCCAGCGGCACGTTGAACGGGCTGCCGCTCTCGATGGTGAACGGCGGCGGCACCGACACGGCGCCGGTGAGCACCAACTGTCCGAGGTTGACCACCTCGAACGCGAGCGTGTTGGTCTGGCCGATCACCACCGCGCCGAAGCTCAGGGCCGGCGGACTGACCGACAACAGCGGCGGCAGATTGGTGACGAGGATGTAGTTGGTGCGCACAAGCGTGTCGCTGCCGACCGGCCCGCTGATCGTCAGCACGACGGTGTTGGTGCCGGCATCGGAGTAGAGATGCGTGACGTTGGTGCCCGTCGCGTTTGTGGTGTCGCCGTCGCCAAAATTCCAGAAGCGGTTGGTGATCGTGCCGGTCGAACTGTCGGTGAAGTTGACCGTCAACGGCCACGCGCCCGTGGTCGGGCTGCCGGAGAAATTCGCCGACGGCACGAACGCGCCCGCGCCGCTGACGGGCTTCACGGAGCTGCCGGCGTTGGCCGTGGTGAAGACGACGTTGTTGCTGAAGCTGCCGGCGTTCGTCGGCGTGAAGCGAACCACCACGTTGGTCGCGCCGAAGCCGGCCAGTCCGAATGGCGTGCCCGACACGATCGCGAACGGCCCGTTGGTCACCGTCACCACGCCGTTGCTGGCCGGGGCGCCGCCGGTGTTCGTCACAACGAAGGTCAATTCCACATTGGTCCCGACGGCGACCGTGGCGAAGTCGAGGCTGGCAGGAGAGACGGAAATCTGGCCCGCCGTCAGGCCCCTGCCGGTCACGCCGTTGGTCGAGCCGCCACCGTTGCTCACGAACACGACCGCGTTGCTGAAGTTCGCCGCGTTCGTCGGCGCGAAACTCACGAACACCTGGCTCGTCGCCCCGGGCGCGATGACGAACGGACTCCCGCCCGCAATCGCGAACGGCTGCGCCGCCGACACCGCGCCGGTGAGAGTGAGCTGGCCGAGGTTGGCCACCTGGAACGCCAGCGTGTTGGTCTGGCCGGTCACCACGTCGCCAAAGTTCAGGCTGCCGGGGCTGACCGAAAGCAGCGGCGGCAGATTCGTCACGAGGATGTAGTTCGTCCGCGTCAGCGTGTTGGTGCCCACCGGGCCGCTGGCGGTGAGCGTGACCGTGTTCGTGCCGGCTCCGGAGTAGAGGTGCGCGATGTTCGTCGCCGAAATATTCGTCGTCTTGCCGTCGCCAAAATTCCAGAAGCGGTTGGTGATCGTGCCCGTTGAAGCGTCGTTGAAGTTCACCATCAACGGCCACGCGCCCGTCGTCGGACTGCCAGTGAACCCAGCCGACGGAATGAACGCGCCGATGCCACTCACGGGATTGACCGCGCTGCCGCCGTTCGCGGTGCTGAAGCTTACGTTGTTGCTGAAGCTGCCCGCGTTGGTCGGCGTGAACCGGACCACGACGTTCGTCGCGCCGAAGCCCGGCAGGTCGAACGGCGTTCCTGACACGATGGTGAACGGCCCGTTGGTCAAGCTCACCACGCCGTTGCTCACCGGCGCGCCGCCGGTGTTGGTCACCACGAAGGTCAACTGCGCGTTGGTGCCCACGGCGATGGTGCCGAAGTTCAGACTCGCCGGGGACACGCTGATCTGCCCCGGCGTCAGGCCGGTGCCCGTGACGGAGTTGGTCGAGCCGCCCCCGTTGCTCGTGAAGACCGCGGCGTTGGTGAAGTTTGCCGCGTTCGTCGGCGCGAAACTCACTAACACCTGGCTCGTCGCCCCCGGAGCGATGCTGAACGGACTCCCGCCCGCAATCGCGAAGGGCTGCGCCGTCGCCACCGCGCCGGTCAGCGTCAACTGGCCGGGGTTGACCAACTGGAATGCCAGCGTGTTCGTCTGCCCGATCACCACCGCGCCGAAGTTGAGGCTGGCCGGAGTGACCGACAACTGCGGCGGCAGATTGGTCACGAGGATGTAGTTGGTGCGCGTCTGCGTGTTCGTCCCCACCGGACCGCTGACGGTGAGCGTGACGGTGTTCGTGCTGGCGCTGGCATACAGGTGCGAGAGGTTCGTCGCCGCGGTGT
This sequence comes from Verrucomicrobiia bacterium, assembly GCA_036522715.1. Taxonomy (GTDB): domain Bacteria; phylum Verrucomicrobiota; class Verrucomicrobiia; order Limisphaerales; family JACQFS01; genus DATDFH01. The sequence continues at coordinate 11,286 of DATDFH010000172.1, read as the reverse complement.
TGGTCGTGTTGCCGTCGCCGAAATTCCAGAAGCGGTTCGTGATCGTGCCCGTCGAACTGTCGCTGAAGTTGACCGTCAACGGCCACGCGCCCGTGGTCGGGCTGCCCGCGAAGTTCGCCGCCGGCACGAAGGCGCCCGTGCCGCTCACGGGATTCGTGCTGTTGCCGTCGTTGCCCGTGGTGAAGACGACGTTGTTGCTGGAGAACGCGGCATTGGTGGGCGTGAAGCGGACCACGACATTCGTCGCGCCGAATCCGGGCAGGTTGAAGGGCGATCCCGACACGATGGTGAACGGCCCGTTGGTGACGCTCGCCACGCCGTTGCTCAAGGGCGCGCCGCCGAGGTTGGTCACCGCGAAACTCAACTGCGCGTTCGCGCCCACGGCCACCGTGCCGAAGTTCCGGCTCGCCGGCGAAACCGACAACTGCGCCGCTGTCAGCCCGACCCCCGTCGCCGCGTTGGTGGAGTCGCCGCCATTGCTGGTGAAGGAGACCGCGTTGGTGAAGTTCGCCGCGTTGGTCGGCGCGAAGGTCACGAACACCTGGCCCGTCGTCCCCGGCGCGAGGCTGAAGGGACTGCCGCTCGCGATCGCAAACGGCAGCGTCGTCGTCACCGCGCCGGTGAGCGTGAGCTGGCCGGGATTGGCCACCTGGAAGGCGAGCGTGTTGGTCTGCCCGATCACCACGTTGCCGAAGTTGAGGTTGGCCGGCGTGACCGACAACAGCGGCGGCAGATTCGTGACCGAGATGTAGTCGGTCTGCGTGAACGAGTCGGTGCCCACGGGTCCGCTGACGGTCAGCGTCACGGTGTTGGTGCCGGCCAGCGCGTAAACGTGCGCGAGGTTCGTGGCCGCGGTGTTGGTGGTGTTGCCGTCGCCGAAATCCCAGAAGCGGTTGGTGATCGTGCCGGTCGAGTTGTCGCTGAAGTTCACCGTCAACGGATGCGCGCCTGTGGTTGGGCTGCCGGTGAAGTCCGCGGACGGAATAAATGCTCCCCGGCCGATCACCGGATTGGTCCGGTTGCCGCCGCTGCTGGTGAAGATGACCGGGTTGGTGATCGTGGAGGCGTTGGTGGGCGTGAACTGCACGACGACGTTCGTGGAGCCGAAGCCCGGCAGCGCGAACGGCGTGCCCGACAAAATCGCGAACGAGCCGTTCGTCACCGTCACCACGCCGTTGCTCACCGGCGCGCCGCCGGTGTTCGTGATGAGGAAACTCAACTGCGCATTGGAGCCGACCGCCACGGTGCCGAAGTTCAAGCTGGCCGGCGTCACCGAAATCTGGCCCGGCGTCAGGCCGATGCCGGTGACCGCGTTGGTGGAGTTGCCGCCGTTGCTCGCGAAGACGACGGCGTTGCTGAAGCTCGCCGCGTTGGTCGGAGCAAAGCGCACGGAGACCTGGTTCGTCGCGCCGGGGGCGATGTTGAATGGACTGCCGCTCGAAATCGCGAAGGGCAGCGTCGTCGTCACCGCGCCGGTCAGCGGCAGGCCGCCGAGGTTGACGATCTGGAAATTCTGCGTGTTGGTCTGCCCGATCACGACCGCGCCGTAATCGAGGCTGGCCGGGCCGACCGAGAGCAACGGCGGAATGTTGGTGACGATGATGTAGTTGGTCAGCGCGAGCGTGTCGGCGCCGACCGGGCCGCTGACGGTCAGTGTGACCGTGTTGGTGCCCGCCGCGGAGTAAAGGTGCGTCAGCGTCGAGGCCGGAGTGTTGGTCGTGTCGCCGTCGCCGAAATCCCAGAACGAGTTGGTGATCGTCCCGGTGGAGTTGTTGGTGAAGGTCACCGTGAGCGGCCGCGGGCCGAGCGTCGGGCCGCCCACGAAACCAGCCGACGGCACGAAGGCGCCCGTGCCGCTCACAACGTTGGTGGAGTTGCCGTCGTTGCCGGTGGTGAATAAGACGCCGTTGGTGAAACCGCCCGCGTTGGTCGGCGTGAACACGACGACGACATTCGTCGAACCGAAGCCCGGCAGGCTGAAGGGCGATTCCGAAAGGATTGTGAACGGCCCGTTGGTGACGCTTGCCACGCCGTCGCTGAGCGGCGCGCCGCCGAGGTTGGTCACAGTGAAACTGAGTGACGCGTTGCTGCCGACGGCGACGGTGCCGAAGTTCAAGCTCGCCGGCGAAACCGACAACTGCGCCGGCGTCAGGCCGCTGCCGGTGGCCGTGTTCGTCGCGTTGCCGCCGTTGCTGACGAACACGACCGCGTTGCTGAAGTTCGCCGCGTTGGTCGGTGCGAAGCTCACGAAGACCTGGCTCGTCGCCCCCGGCGCGATGCTGAACGGACTGCCGCCCGCAATCGCAAATGGCGGCGTGGTCGTCACCGCGCCCGTGAGCGTCAGCCCGCCGAGGTTCACAACCTGGAAGCTTTGCGTGTTGGTCTGCCCGATCACCACCGCGCCGTAATCCAGATTGGCCGGACCGGCTGAGAGCAGCGGCGGCGGATTGGTGACGAGGATGTAAGCCGGGCGCGTGAGCGTGTTGGTGCCGACCGGACCGCTGACGGTCAGCGTGACGGTGTTGGTCGAGGCGTTGACGTAAGTGTGGGTGAGGTTCGTCGCGCTCGTGTTCGTCGTGAAGCCGTCTCCGAAATTCCAGAACCGGCTGGTGATCGTGCCGGTCGAGTCGTCGGTAAAACTCACGAGCAACGGCCGGGTGCCGGTGGTCGGTGTGCCGGTGAAGCTCGCAGCCGGCACGAACGCGCCGATGCCGCTGACGGGGCCGACGGCATTGCCGCCGTTGGCGGTCGTGAAGACGACATTGTTGCTGAAGCCGCCGGAGTTGGTCGGCGTGAAGCGGATCACGACGTTGGTGAAGCCCGAGCCCGCCAGGTTGAACGGCGTGCCGGAAACAATCGTGAACGGTCCGTTGGTCACCGTCGCCACGCCGTTGCTGACCGGACCACCGCCAGTGTTCGTCACGATAAAGCTCAATTGCGCGTTGGTGCCGACGGCGACGTTGCCGAAGTCGAGGCTGGTGGGTGCGAGCGCGATCTGGCCCGGCGTCAGTCCCACGCCGGCGACGGCGTTGGTCGAACCGCCGCCATTGCTGGTGAAGACGACCGTGTTGGTGGTTGTCCCCGCGCTGGTCGGCGCAAAACTGACGAACACCTGGCTCGTCGCTCCCGGCGCGACGTTGAACGGACTGCCACTTGCGATCGAAAACGGCGCAGCCGTCGCCGCCGTGCCGGTGAGATTCAAGCCGCCGAGGTTGACGAGTTGGAAGCCAAGCGTGTTGGACTGGCCGAGGATCACCGCGCCGAAATCGAGGCTCGCGGGGCCGACCGACAGCAGCGGCGGCAGGTTCGTGACGGCGATGTAGTTCGAGCGCGCCAGCACGTTGGTTCCACCGGGGCCGCTGACGGTGAGCGTCACAGTGTTCGTTCCCGCGAGCGGATAGGTGAAAACAAAATTCGTCGCGGCCGTGTTCGTCGTCGAGCCGTTGCCGAAGTTCCAGAACCGGTTCGTGATCACGCCCGTTGAGTTGTCGGTGAACGTCACGGTCAACGGGCGCGGACCGGTCACCGGAGTGCCGGTGAAATTCACCACCGGCGCCGGCGGCAGGACCGTGACGAGCCGGGTGGCGGAATTGTTGCCCAAGGTCGGATCGGCCGTGCGCGCGGAGACGGTGGCGGTGTTCGTCATGATCCCGGTGACGGTGGAGTTGACCACGATGGTGACGGTGGCGGTCGCGCCGTTGGTCATCGTGCCGAGGTTGCACGTCACGGTGCCGCCGTTGTTGGTGACGCCGTCAGCGCTGTTCGTCGCGGAGACGAAGTTCATCCCCACGGGCAAGGGATCGACCAGCACGACATCGGAAGCGGTGTTGGGGCCGAGGTTCGTGACGTTGATCGTGTAAGTCACGTTGCTGCCGATGGTGATGGCGGCGGCCGAGGCCGTCTTGCCGACGGCGAGGTTCGCCAAGCTGTCGGTGCCGCAACAGATGGGCGGCGAAATCGCCGTGATCGTCAGGCTCCAGCCGTTGTTCAGAGTGCCGGAGTCGCCGCCGGTGTCATCGACGATGTAGAGCGACCACACGCCGTTGGCGATGGTTCCATTAAATGCGTTCGAGAGAGTCGTCTCGTACGGTCCCGATGGCGCGGGCGCGGGGAACGTCTCGCCCGCCTCGTAGTCGGTCGGTTTGTAAGTGCCGCTGGTGATCGTCGCCGTGTCAGAGAGCACGGACGCGGCGGCGTCATCGAACTTCAGCGTGACACCGGCGATGGCGTTGCCGCCACCGGTGTCCGACATGAGGAGGATAGTCTGTCCGGTCGGGCCGACGAGCAGTACATCAATGTCGGAAGGGTAGGTATGGTTGAGATTCGAAAGCGTGGCGGTGATCTTGGTGATCGTGCCGGCAAGGTTGGTGACGGTGATCGTCGAGGGATACGGCGTGGCGGTGCCCGCGTCATTGATCGTGACCGCGGCGGAGTTCGTGAACGACCTGGTCGAGACCGTGGTCTTCCCAGTCGGCAGGAAATTGGTCACGGTGCCGAGGTTGTTGGAGCCGTCCTGAAGTTGCAGCACAGCGACCAGTGTGTCCCCGCAACTGCCGTTGGCCGTAAAAGTGAAGGAGCGCGACACGGCGGCCCCGTGTGCCGTAATCACGCCATAGGTCTGCGGGGCGCCCGGGGCGGTGATGCCGCCGCCCTGCAGGAGCGTCGCGACAAGATTGGTGGTGCTCGCCGCGCCCTGGCTGACGTTCGTGAGCGTGAAACTCACCGTCACGGCTTCATTGGGATCAATGACGCCGTTGGTGGGCGCGCAATTCTCCGAGACCAGCGTGAAGCCCGCCGGGCCAAGGGCGGCCAGCGGATCGTCGTTGAGGATCGTCCCGAGGCCCGTCCGCTTGCTCACGTTGGCGTTGACCTCGCTGTTGAGGTTCACGAAGAACGTCTCGTTGGATTCGTTGACCGTGTCGCTCAAGACCGTCACGAACAGCGTCTGGCTGGTCTGGCCCGGACTGAACATCAGCGTCCCGTTGGTGTCGGTGAAATCGCTGCCCGCCACCGCCGTGCCGTTCGCGGTCGCGTAGTTGACGGACACGCTCTGGCCGCTGGCGGGTGAGAGCGTGACGGTCAGGACAAAGTTGCTCGATCCGACGTTGCCCTCGGCCTGCGAGATGTCATTGATCGAGAGGTTGGGCAGCGCATCGTCGTCGGTGATGCTGCCCTGGGCCTCGGTGTTGGCGAGGAGGACGTTCACCTCGTTGGACAGGACGACCTTGAAGAATTCGGTCGCCTCGTTGAGCGTGTCGCCGATGACGCGCACGGTGATGGTCCTGGCGGTGTCTCCCGGATTGAACACCACGGTGCCGTTGGTGCTGAAGTAATCGAGACCGGCCGTCGCGCTGAGGTCCTGGGTGCCAAAGTCCACGCTGATGGGCTGGCTGCTGGACGGGGTCAGCGTCAGGTTGAACACGGCGTTGGTGGTGCCGGCGTTGCCTTCGACCACAATCGCGTCGCCGATGGTGAGGGTGGGCACGGAGACGGTCGCGCTGTTGGTGGCGAAGTTGCTGGCCAGCGCGCGTTCGGGCTGGAGGGCGGACACGCGCGCGGTGTTGGTGATGGCGCCGGGCAACGTCGGCTTGAAGGTGAGGTTCGCCGTGGCCGCCGCTCCGTTGCTGACGGTGCCGAGGTTGCAGACGACCACCGTTCCGAGGTTCGTGCAGGTGCCCTGCGACGACGTGGCGGAGACGAAGATCGAGTTGGTCGGGATCGGGTTGGTGATGGTCACGCCGGTCGCCGTGGCGGGGCCGAGGTTGGCGGCGGTGAGGGTGAAGGTGATGTTGTTGCCCACGATGACCGGGTCGGGCGCGGCGGTCATGGCCAGCGTAACGTCCACCGAGCCGGCATCGACGCAACAGACCGGCTCCATCGTCGCGAGGTTGAGCGTCCAGCCCCCGGCGATGTTCCCGGCGAAACCGCCGGTGTCGTCAAAGGCGAACAGTTGCCACGTGCCGTTGGGGTTGGCGCCGTTGAACACCGAGAGGTCCGCCACATAAGGCCCCGCAGGCGCCGGAGCGGAGAACGAATCCGTCGCGCCAAAATTGGTGGGCAGGTTGGTCACGACGGAGTTGCTGCCGATCACGCCCGCATCCGGCAATCCGGCCGCCGCGGCGTTGTCGAACTTGATGGTGATGTTGGTCAGGCCATTGATGCCGCCGCAGTCGGACATCAGCAGCGACTTCTGCCCACCGGGAGCGACCAGCAGAATGTCCAGGTCGTCGGGCTGGTTGTGGTTGATGCGCGTCAGCGTGACGGTGAGGCCGACGATCTGCGGGTTCAGCCCCGAGACGGAAAGGGTGGACGGATACGGACTCGCCGGCCCCGAAGTGGGAATGGTGATCTGGTTGGTCTTCGAAAAGGAATTGGTCTGAAGCACGAGCGTCCCAAAGGTGAACGCGCTGCTGATCGCGCCCAGGCTCACCGCCCCGTCCTGAAGCTGGAGCGTGGCCGTAAACATCCCGCCGCAATCTCCCACCGGAATGAACGTGAACGGACGCGCCACCGCCGCCCCGCCGGCGGTCAGCGCGCCATAGTTTTGCGGTGCGCCGGGCGCCGTGACGCCGCCGCTGGTCTTGAGCGTGGCCACGAGATTGGTGGTGTTCGCCAGGCCGAGATTTCGCAGCGAGAAATTCACCGTCACCATTTCGCCCGGATCGATGGCGCCGTTGGCGCAGCTTTCGTTCGTCAGCGCAGTGCCGCTGATCGTGATGTTGTTCGTCACGACGGTCGCGACCAGGCTGGACGTGTTGTTGGCGAGACTCGGATCCACGACGATGCTCCCGATGGAGGCCGAATTGGTGTACGCGCCGAGCATGAGCGGCTCGACCGTGATCGTCACCGTCGCTGTGCCTTTGTTGGTCAAGGTGCCGACGCTGCACAGGATTTTGCCTGCGTTGGTGGTGCAGGTGCCCTGGCTCGACGAAGACGTGATTGACCCAATCCCGGCGGGCAGCGTGTTGGTCACCTGGATGTTGGTCGCCGTGGTGGGGCCCGCGTTCGTCACGGCGAGCGTGAAGGTGATGGTGCCACCGAGGAAGGCAGGATTGGGCGTGGCCGTCTGGCTGATGCCGAGGTCGGAAAGCGGATTCACGGTCACGGTGAACTGGCGCGTCACGCTGTTCTGACCACCGTTGGCGGTGCCGCCGCTGTCGGTGACGGTGACGGTGATGGTGGCGCTGCCGCTGCCGTTGGTCGCGGGCGTGAACGTGAGCGTGCCGCTCGCGGCGGGGTTGGTGTAGTTGACCGTCGGATTGGGGATGAGTCCAGGGTTGCTGGAGATCGCGGTGATCGAGTTGGTCTGGCTGCTCTCGTTGGCCGGGCCGGTGGTGATGCCGGAGATGACCACAGTTTGAAGACCGGCGTTGACGTTGGTCGTGACGTTGCCAATCGCGTTGAGGGTCGGCGGATCGTTGACCGGCTGCACGGTGACCGTGAATGAATTTGTCAACGCGCTGATGCCGCCGTTGGTCGTGCCGCCGTCATCAGTAACCACCACAGTGATCACCGCAGTGCCGAACTGATTCGTCAGCGGCACAAACGTGAGCGTGCCCGTGCTCGCGGGACTGGTGTAGGTGACAGTCGGGCTGGGGATCAACGAGGGCGTGTCCGACGTGGCAGTGACGGAGAGATTCTGGCTGCTTTCATTCGCGGCACCGGGGCCGATGCCGCTGAGATTCACAGTCTGCAAGGTGGCCTCTTCCAGAATCGTCAGGTTGGTCAACGCGTTCATCGTCGGCCGGTCGTTGAGCGGAAGCACCGTGACGGTGAACGCGTTTGTGAGCGAATTGATGCCGCCATTCGCCGTGCCGCCGGTGTCGGTAATGACGACGGTGATCACGGCACTGCCGGAGAGGTTGGTCAACGGCGCGAAGGTCAGCGTGCCGGTCGTGGCCGGGCTCGTGTAGTTGACGGTCGGGTTGGGGATGAGACCCGGATTGCTCGATGTGGCCGTGATCGTGTTGGTCTGGCTGTTCTCGTTCGTCGGCCCGCTTGTGATGCCGCTGAGGTTCACGGTTTGCGTTCCGGCGTCTTCCAAAATCGTCACATTGGTCAACGCGTTCAAAGTTGGCGGATCGTTGACCGCCTGCACGGTGACGGTGAACGAATTGGTCACCGAGTCGATGCCGCCGTTGCTCGTGCCGCCGCTGTCCTGGACGACGACGGTGATGATGGCGGTACCGAACTGGTCGGTGATTGGCGTAAACGTCAGCGCACCGGTAGTGCCCGGGCTGGTGTAGTTGACTGTCGGGTTGGGAATGAGACCGGGGTTGCTCGACGTGGCCGTGATCATGTTGGTCTGGCTGCTCTCGGTGGCCGGCCCGCTGGAGATGCCGCTGAGGTTGACGGTTTGCGTTCCGGCGTCTTCGAGAATCGTAACGTTGGTCAGCGCGTTCAACGTCGGCCGATCATTGACCGCCGACACGGTGACAGTGAATGAATTGGTCAGCGCGTTGACGCCGCCGTTGGCCGTGCCGCCCGTGTCGGTGATCACCACGGTGATCGTCGCGCTGCCGAACTGGTTCGACAGCGGCGCAAACGTCAGCGTGCCGGTCGTGCCCGGATTCGTGTAAGTGACCGTCGGATTCGGAATCAGGCCGGGGTTGCTCGACGTGGCGGTAATCGTATTCGACTGGGTGTTTTCGTTGGCCGGCCCAGAACTGATGCCCGTGAGGTTCACGACCTGCGTTCCCGAGTCTTCCAAAATCGTCAGGTTGGTCAGCGCGTTCAACGTCGGCGGGTCATTGACCGCGACCACAGTGACCGTGAAACTGTTCGTCACCGAGTCGATGCCGTTGACCGTGCCGCCGCTGTCCTTCACCACCACGCTGATCACGGCGGAACCAGAGAGGTTCGTCACTGACGTGAACGTGAGCGTGCCGGTCGTGGCGGGATTCGTGTAGTTGACGGTGGGATTCGGGATGAGACCGGGGTTGCTCGACGTGGCGGTGATGCTCACGGTCTGGCTGCTCTCGTTGGTCGGGCCGGGACTGATGCCGCTGAGATTCACCGTCTGCGGGCCGGCGTCTTCGAGGACCGTCAGGTTGGTCAGCGCGTTCAACGTCGGCGGATCGTTAAACGGCACCACGGCCACCGCGAACGAGTTGGTGAGCGCATTGACGCCGCCGTTGGTCGTGCCGCCATTGTCCGCGACGACCACGGTGATCGTCACGCTGCCAGACTGGCTAGCCAGCGGGGCGAACTTCAGCGTGCCGGTCGCAGCCGGGTTGGTGTAGTTGACCGTCGGATTGGGAACGAGGCTGGGATTGCTGGACGTGGCAGTAATGGAGACGATTTGGGCGCTCTCGTTCGCGGGGCCGGCACTGATGCCCGCGAGGCTGACGGTCTGGGTGGTGGCGTTCTCCGGAATCGCGAGGTTGGTCAAGGCGTTCAGCGTCGGCGCATCGTTGACCGAGTTGACCGTCAACAGAAACGACGAATTGGCGGACACAGTGCCATCGCTCACCGTCAGCGTGAGCGTGTTGGTGCCGAACGCATTCGTGACCGGAGTGATCGTCACCGTGCGATTACTGCCGCTGCCGCCGAAAACGATGTTCGTGGTGAGGACCAGATTGGTGTTGGAAGAACTCGCCGAGAGAATCAACGAGCCGGCCGGCGTCTCCACATCGCCGATGGTGAAGTCGATCGCGGCCGTCGCCGTGTCTTCGCCCGTCACCTGGTCGGCGATGGTGGAGATCGTGGGGCGGCCGTTGACTGCGAATACCACGCTCAGGGCGCTGGACAAGCCGGTGGCGCTCGCGGTCAGTTGCTTGTTCGTCCCGGCGGCGTCGATCTCGAGATTGGTGTAGGAGACCGTTCCATTGCCCGCGCTGGTGCCGATGTTGAGGTTGGTCGTTCCCAACAGCGGGCCGGTTCCAGACGTGAGGGCGACGGACACAGTCAGGCTCGCCGCCAGCCCGGTCGTGGAATCGCTGTTGAACTGGTCGCGCGTCTTCACGACCGGTTGCGAACCGAAGATCGCGCCCGTGCTGGCCGAGCCGGGCTGGGTGGTGAACGCCAGTCGGTTGACCACGCCGACGACTTCGGACAGCGCGCCGAAACTCGTCCCACCCGATCCGTCTGCGTTCCCGGATGCGGTGACGCCGTTGACGCCCGCCGTGCCGCCGCCGATCGCGGGTCGGAATATCTGCCCGCTCGCCAGCGGCGTGCCGCTGGTCGGACGCACCTGAAGGTGCGTGGTATTGCCAATGGTCAACTGGTCGAAGTCCACGCTGGTGCCCACCGTCAGCGTCACGGCGAGGATCGTCGAATTGCTGAAGGCCGCCGAGGCGGAGGAAATATCCGCGCCAGCCGTGATGGCGACGTTGGGAACCGCCGCGGTGTTGAACTCAAATCCGGCCGGGGCCTTGAGCACGAGCTTCAATCCGGAGCCGGTGGAGAAATCATTCTTGTTGCCCTCAGTGATGACGATCGGCCCCAGCGTCGTCCACGCCGGCGAAGTCGCATTGGCCGCCTTGTCCGCCGAGATGCTCGTCCCGTTGGTGGCCGGGGTGATCGTGACGAACGCAAACGTCGAGGTTGCGCAAAAGAAGACCAACACCGCGGCCAGGCCGGCGAGAAAAACGCGCCACCGCGCCACCCGCGCAAAACACGGCGCCGCCGGCAGCCGTCCGGCCGGTCGTGTGCAAGGGCAAGGATGTTGGGAGGAGGGAACGCCCACGCTTTTTGCGGATCAACAGCGGTTAAGATGGTCTGGCTTCAACATGTTCGGCACTCCCGGCTTTCCCCTTTTTCTGGCTCGTAATGATTCGTTTGCTGGTTCGGTTTTTTCGCGTTGGGGAGTATCCCGGTTTCCGTGAGGCGTTTCAATTGGAATTCTCCCCAAAACGGGTTGCCTCGGTTACTTGTGAGAAGGACCGCCGATGCCCGCGGCCCCGCTGGACGGCCACCGATCACACCGCGAAGTTGGATTGCCACGGCCGGGAGAATGCCGCGGACGGACAGCGGAGTTCCTCCAAAAGTCGCGAATCGACGACCGGCTAGACGAGGACCTTCTCGACCACCTGCCCGGCCACGTCGGTCAGCCGGAAATCGCGGCCGTTGAAACGGTAGGTCAGCTTCTCGTGCTCGATGCCCAGCAGATGCAGCACGGTCGCGTGAAGGTCGTTGATGCTGACCTTGTCCACGACGGCTTTGTGGCCCAGTTCGTCGGTCTCGCCGTAATGCACGCCGCCCCGAACGCCGCCGCCCGCGAGCCACGTGGTGAATGCGTGCGGGTTGTGGTCGCGGCCGGGCTTGGCGGCCTTCTGCGACACCGGC
>DATDFH010000171.1:0-3556 GCA_036522715.1 Verrucomicrobiia bacterium | reverse complement strand
GTGCTCATGCAACGCCACGACGACCAAGTCCGCCTCGCCGGCGTCGGCGTCGATCAGTTCTCGGTATTCCGGCAGCCGGAGCAGGTTGATCTTCCACGGGAGGACTTCAAAATCGAGATCGTCGGCGAACTGCACCGCCAGTCGCTGGCAAACCTCGTTGGCACGCCGGCCGCCGGCGAAGTCTTCGTAGAGGAGGAGGATTTGAAACACGGGTTGAAGGTCCGGTTGATTGGACTCGGCCAGCAGGGCAATCGGGTGGAGGGGCATGACCCAAGCATGACCAGACATGGAAAATCGACAATCGGGCCGCGCCTAATATTTCCTAGGGGTTTCGCCTAGCCGCGGGTCACTCCGGGCTTTGCGTTTCCACCCAGCGAACGGCAAAGCGGATCAGCTCCGGAGCGGTGTCCAGCTTGAGCTTCTGTTTGATGTTCACCCGGTGCGTCTCGACGGTCTTGACGCTGACGCGCAGCTTCTCGGCGATCTGCCGCGTCGTCGAACCGCGGCCGATAAGCTGGAGCACCTCGAACTCGCGGTCGGTGAGCAACTCGACCGACGGCTCCGTGCTGGCCGGCGCGTGTTTGCCGGCGAGCTTGCCGAGCACGCGGTCGGACATTTTTTCACTCAGGTAGATGCGCCCCGCCAACACCTGCCGGATGGCGGCCATGATCTTCACCCCGCCTTCGTCCTTCATCACGTAGCCCTGCCCGCCGGCTCGCAGCACGCGCTCGGCGTACAGCGATTCGTCGTGCATCGAAAGCACCAGCGCCGGCAGCTCGGGCTGACGGATACGGATGTCTTTGATGAGTTCCAATCCGTTGCTCTCCTTGAGCGAAATATCCACCAGAGCAAGGTCCGGGCGCAGGGAATCAATCGCCGCCAGCGCACGTGGCGCATCCTCAGCCTCGTAGCAGACTTCGAGGTCAGGCTCGTTGGCGATGAGCTGGCGCAGGCCTTCACGCATCATCGGATGATCGTCCACAATGAGAATCCGTCGCCGCGCGGGCGTTGATTGCGCTGGTTTTGATTTGGTCTTCATTGCCTGGTCGCCGTCGCCTCGGCCACGTCGGGCAAGTGGACGGTACAGATGACGGCGGTGCCGCCGGTCTTCTCGCGCTGGATGGCGAGCGAACCGCCAATCACGCCGGCGCGATACTGCATGATGCGCAGGCCGAGGCCGCGGCCGGGCGGGAGCGGTTGCGGGATGCCGCAGCCGTCGTCGTGCACCGAGAGGACTAGGCGCGACGGTGTGGCGGTGAGCACAAGGGCGATGCGTTTGGCGCGGCCGTGCCGGACGGCGTTGCTCAACGCTTCCTGCGCGATGCGGTAAAGGTGCGTGGCGACGGCGTTGTCGGGCACGGAGACGGGGTGGTCGCACTTGAACACGCACTTGACCTGGAACATTTCCTCCGCGCCGGCGGCCAGCTCCTGCAACGCAACCATCAAACCGTGTGCATCGACTTGCACGGGCGTGAGGCCGCGCGCCAGGCCTCGCGCCTGCTTGAGCGCCTCGCGCACGTGCCCGGCGAGCTTGGCGGCCTGCGCGGCGTGCGGCTTGGAAACTTTCTCCAGACTTTGCGCCAGCACGCGGCCCATCAATTCGATTCCGGCGAGGTGCTGGCCGAGGCCGTCGTGCAGATCCTGGCCGATGCGCCGTTGCTCGCGGGCGCTGGCTTCGAGCGCCTCGCGTTCGAGTTGTTTGCGCTCCGACAGGTCGTGGATGAAACCTGTGAAGACCCGGCGTCCAGGCAGCCGGACCTCGCTCACGGCCAGTTGCAACGGGAACGTCGTCCCGTCCTTGCGCCGGCCGACGACTTCGCGCCCGATGCCGATGATCTTCGCGTGACCCGTGCGGAGGTAGTTGGCGAGGTAACCGTCGTGCTCTTGTTGATAGGGCGAGGGCATGAGGACCGAGACGTTCCTGCCGATCACCTCGGCCGCCGCGTAGCCGAACAGTCGTTCAGCGGCCGGGTTGAAGGAATCGATGATGCCGCGTTCGTCGATCGTGATGATGCCCTCGACGGCAGTGTCGAGGATCGCGCGGAGACGTTGCTCGTTCTCGCGCAACGCGGCCGATGCGTCCTTGGGTGCATCACAGTTTTCCCGTTGGTTCCCGGAGCCGGTCATGCCCGTCATCCTACCGGCGCAGGCGGCGGGTTCACGTGAAAAGCGCGCCGCTTATGCCGCCGGCAACTGTCCGCGATACTCGGTGGGTGACTCGCCTACGATGCGCTTGAAGACGCGGTTGAAATGCGTGAGCGACTGGAAACCGACCTCGAAGGCAATTTCGCTCACGCGCAGGTTCGGGTTGAGCAACAAATTTTTCGCCCGCTCGATGCGCACGCGCGAAACGTAGTCGGTGAAGTTCAGCCCGGTGATCCGCTTGAAGAGCTTGCAGAAGTAAAACGTGCTCGTGTTGACCGCCTTCGCGACCATGCCGAGCGAGAGCGCCTCGCCGTGATGCTCTTTGATGAACGCCTTGGCGCGCGCGATGACGGGCGGCTCGGCGTTGGCCTGGCGCATGACGATCTGGTTGCTCACCATCGAGAGGTGCTGGCCGAAAATCTGGAGCAGGCGCGCCACTGCGTCCTGTTCCTTCGGCGAGAGCACGCGCGAATGGAAAAACGCGTCGCGGAGTTTCTTCTCGTCGAGATCGACGCCGAGTTCACTCAGGCGTCTGAGGGCGCGGTTGAATCCCGCTTCGGTTGGCTTGTGGCGATGCACCTGGCCGGTCTGCAGAAAGCCGATCAACCGCTCGCCCATCCGCACGGGCACCGCGGTGTCGCACAAACCGAACTGGCAGGTGATGGTCTGCGGTTCGTTGGTGGCGGACTTGGAAAGTTTGTCGAGCACCTGCAGGCACGCGGCGCAAGAACGGCTCCTCTCCGCCATCATGGCGCAGAAAGGATTCTCCTTCCGGTGCCCGTGATGGGGCAACTGCCAGGACTCGACCGGACGCAACATGATCGGCAGCCCGGTGGCGTCGCTGAAAGCGCGCTCGTAGTCGGAGTAAACCTCCGACGCGGTCAGGGTTTCGATCAACGAATTGCCGTTGGGTTGATGGATTGGAGGCGGAGTGATGGTCGGCGCAAGCGTGGGTGTGGCAGCAGTCGTGGTGGTGGTGATCGTGGCGTTCATGGTGGGAACTTCGTTTGCGTTCGGTTCAAACCCGCCGCGAAGGGCTGGCGTGCTGCTCTGGCAGCCGGTCGCTCGTTGCGGGTAGGCAATTGTTGTTTGCACTGGAAACAAAATAGGGTGTGCGTCGCGTGCCAACAATTGGGCCAACCCTAATTCTTCCTAGGGGAAAACCTGAGATCATCGGACGACCCGCTCGCTGCGCCGAAGAAACTTCCCGCCGCCTCGCTTTAGCTTCCGTTGCGCCGGCACTCGAGCAATCTCCGCCGAGTCACCTGAAGCCGGCTCACCACGATGGCCGACATCCGTTTGAGCAATTGGTAGCCGAGATCGTGGTCCTCCTCGCAGCGCTCGCGCAGAGGCGTGCCATAAAGGAAGATCGCCTTGACCGGCTGGATCGCCCGCGCGTCGAAGTGCCAGT
>DATDFH010000170.1:0-14914 GCA_036522715.1 Verrucomicrobiia bacterium | reverse complement strand
ACGGCGCGAGCCACAAGTTCATCGCCGAACGCAGCGCGGAAATGTTCGGACGGACGGACGTCTCATCGCGGGCGCAGAGTCTTTACGTGAGCGGTGGCAAGTCTCCAGTAACTGGCGCGCCGCTCCGAGTCATCTCGTGTCACTTGGGTGGCAGTTCCAGCATCACGGGGATCCTGAACGGCGTCGCCATAGGCAACAGCCTAGGCATGAGCCCGCAATCCGGCCTGCCGCACAACAACCGCGTCGGCGATCTCGATGCAGAAGCGTTGCCCTACGCCGCCAAAACTCTCGGCCTCGCCGTCGAGGAAGCGCAACGCCAGCTTTCGAAGGAAGCCGGCCTCAAAGGTCTCAGCGGCGGACTCTCCAACGACATTCGCGACATCCAGGATGCCGCTGCGAAAGGCAACGCCAAGGCCAAGCTCGCGATCGATGTGTTCGTCAGCGAAGCGCGTCGCTGGATTGGTGGCTACTTCTTCCAGATGAACGGCGCCGACGCCATCGTCTTCACTGCCGGCATCGGCGAGAACCGCGCGGAACTGCGCGCCGCGATTTGCGCGAACCTCGACCAGCTCGGCATCGTGCTCGACGTGGAGAAAAACAATTCCACCTGCGCCACCGAAGCGGTCATCAGCGCCACCAACTCACGCGTGAAAGTGCTGGTGATTCCGACGAACGAGGAACTCGTCGTCGCACGCGAAGCGAAGCGCCTGCTCGAAAGTCGAAATTGATTACTCCTCACCAATTCTCCGAACCATCAACCATCAACTAAACTATGGCACAACCAGCAATTGGAATGATTGAAACCCGCGGCCTCGTCGCCCTCGTCGAGGGCACCGACGCGATGCTCAAGGCCGCGAACGTCGAGCTTGCCGGCCCGATGATGCAGGTCGGCAACGCCCTCGTCACCGCGGTCGTCGTCGGCGACGTCGCCGCCGTGAAGGCCGCCACCGACGCCGGCGCCCAAGCCATCAAGGCCATCAAGGGCGAAGTCGTCAGCGTGCACGTCATCGCCCGCCCGCACAACGACGTGGACGCGGTCCTGCCGAAGAAGCGGACAACGTAACGAGTGATGCGCAATCCGTGACGGCCTCCACCGATTGCCGATTGCTGTAAATTCCTTAACACCATGTTCCTCGCTCGCGTAGAAGGCTCGGTGGTCTCGACCAAGAAAGAGGCCAGCATGAACGGCCGCA
The DNA here is from genome assembly GCA_036522715.1 of Verrucomicrobiia bacterium. Classification (GTDB taxonomy): domain Bacteria; phylum Verrucomicrobiota; class Verrucomicrobiia; order Limisphaerales; family JACQFS01; genus DATDFH01. The sequence goes on along the minus strand of DATDFH010000170.1, from coordinate 13,721 downwards.
AGCTGCTCCTGCTCCGACCGCAATTGGTGGATGAAAAGGATCCCACGAAATTCCGCCCCGGCTCGAACACCATCGTGGCGGTGGACACCGTCGGCGCGGGCATCAACGAACTGGTGATGTTCTGTCAGGGCAGCAGCGCCCGCCTGGCCGGCGGCATGAAAGACGCCCCGGTGGACGCCGTCATCATCGGCATCGTGGACACCGTGGATGTGCTCGGGAAACAAATTTACAGCGCGAAAGCCCAGTAGCAGGCGGCGAACAGACTATGAGTGCCGTGAACGAAACTTTGATTCGAGACGTTGTCACCGAAGTGTTGGGCCGTTTGGGCGGCGCAGCGCCAGCGGCGAAATCCGCTCCCGCTCCCGCACCGAGGCAGGATTGCGGCTGCGGCGGCAAGAATTCAACGAACGGCAAGCCCGCGTTGCGCGGGAAGTTCGGCGTGTTCCAGGACGCCAACGAAGCCTGCGCCGCCGCGCAGGAATCTTTCCTGCAACTTCAGAAGGCCGGCGTCGCCGCGCGCGTGAAGATCGTCGAGATCATCAAGTCGATGGCGGACTCCAACGCCGAGGCGTGGGGCAAACTCGAACTCGACGAGACGAAGATCGGCCGGCTCGACCACAAGATCGAGAAGCTCAAGATCATCAAACTCGTCCCCGGCGTGGAGTGGCTTCGCCCCGATGGCCGCAGCGGCGACCACGGCATCACGCTCGAGGAATACACGCCGTTCGGTGTCGTCGGCGCGGTCACGCCGAGCACGCATTCCATCCCGACGTTGAGCGGCAACATCGTGAACATCTGCGCCGCTGGGAATGCCGCCGTGTTCAATCCGCATCCGGCCGCCGCGCGTTGTGCCGCCACCGCGGTGCGCGCCTACAACGAAGCCATCTACCGCGAGACCGGCATCGAGAACATCGCGACCACCATCGAGAAGCCCTCGATGGAAAGCTTCGCGGCCATGTGTAAGCACGACGCCGTGCGGCTGTTGCTCGTCACCGGCGGTCCCGGCGTGGTGAAGGCCGCGATGCAGACCGGCAAACGCGCCATCTGCGCCGGCCCCGGCAACCCGCCTGTATTCGTCGATGACACCGCCTGCATGAAGCGTGCGGCCAAGGCCATCATCCAAGGCGCCAGCTACGACAACAACCTGCTCTGCATCGGCGAGAAGGAAGTCTTTGCGCTCGAAAACATCGCGGACAAATTGATGTCGCAGATGGAGCAGAACGGCGCGGTGAAGTTGAGCAATGCCCAACTCGACGCGCTAACGAAGGCGGCGTTCACCTTCAAGCCCGGCGAAGGCGGCGGCTGTCCGCACGCCTCGGTGAACAAGGATTTCATCGGCAAGGACCCCGGTGTTCTCGCGAAGGCGGCCGGCGTTAACATTCCGGCCGGCACGCAGTTGCTCTTCGCCGAGACGGACGCGAACCATCCGTTCGTCGTCGAGGAGCAGATGATGCCCTTCCTGCCGATCACGCGCGTGAAGAGCCTGGAGGAAGGCGTCGCGCATTCGCTCGAAGCCGAGCACGGCTACAAGCACACGAGCATCATCCACTCGCACGACGTCGAGGCGATGACCGCGATGGGCCGCGCGCTCGACACGACGTTGTTCATCAAGAACGGCCCGTGCATGGCCGGTCTCGGCCTCGGCGGCGAGGGTTACTTGAGCTACTCCATCGCCACGCCGACCGGCGAAGGCGTGACGAATCCGAAAACCTTTACGCGCGTCCGTCGCTGCGTGATGGTGGACAACCTGAGGATCTATTGAGCCGTGCTCCTCGCGCGTGTTGAAGGCAATGTCGTGGCGACTCGCAAGCATCCGAGCTTCGAGGGCTGGCGGCTTGTGATCTGTCAGCCGATCAATCACGCCGGCGATGCCGAGGGCGCGCCGCAAATCGCGATCGATTCGCACGGTGCCGGCATGCATCAGCGCGTCGTCATCTCCTCTGATGGTTCTGCCGCGCGCAATGCCGTCGGTGATCAAAAAAGTCCCGTGCGCTGGCTGGTCGTCGGTGTCGTGGACGAAATCGAACCGGGGGTGGCCGTGTGAAGCTCGGCTCCGTCATCGGTCGCGTCACGTTGAGCAAGGCGGCGCCCGAGCTGGTCGGCGCGCGTTGGCTCATCGTCTCGCCATTCACGCGTGAACATTTTCAGCGCGGCACCCAGACGCCGACGGGCCTGAGCAAAGACCCGAGCCTGGTCGTGTATGACGCTCTCGGCGGCGGCGTTGGCCAGACCATCGGCTACATCGAGGGCCGCGAGGCCGCGCAGCCGTTCGACGCACCCACGCCAGTGGATGCCATCAATGCCGCGCTGGTGGACGATATTTTTTACAACCCCTTCAACCCATGACGAACGTAATCAGCGCCAAAGACATCGAGGCCGTGCTCGCCCGCGGCGGCGATTTGAAAAGCCTGCCAGGCGATGCCGTTTACACGCCGTCCGCCAGGGACATGCTCCGCGACCTACAACGCCGCGGCGGTGCCTCCGGTGCGCCCGCCGTCAGTGGTTCCACAAGCGCGCCGGCGAAGCAGCTCAATTCCAAATCGCCGAAGGCCGAACTCGAAGCACTCTTCAACTCGCCCTACTGCCACGCGTTGAAGGAACAACTCTGTGAAATCGGTCGCCGCTTGTGGCAGCGCGCCTACGTGGACGGCAACGGCGGCAACATCGCCATCCGCGTCGGCGAGGACATCGCGCTGTGCACGCCCACGCTGGTGAGCAAGGGCTTCATGAAACCCGAGGACATGTGCCTCGTGGACTTTGAGGGCAACCAACTCGCCGGCGTGAAGAAGCGCACGAGCGAAATCCTGATGCACCTCCAGATCATGAAGCAGCAGCCCAAGGCAGTCGCGACGTGCCATTGCCATCCGCCGTACAGCACGGCCTTCGCGATCGCCGGACTGGTGCCGCCGTCGTGCATGATTCCGGAGTTTGAAGTGTTCGCGTCGGTGGCCATTGCGCCGTATCGCACGCCGGGCACGCCGGAGATGGGCAAGCTCGTCGCCGAACTGGTGGACAAACACAACACCATCCTCATGGCCAATCACGGCGTCGTCTCGTGGAGCCACAACAACGTCGAGGACGCCTACTTCAAGATGGAGATCATCGAGGCCTATTGCCACACGGTGCTCGTGACCAACCAACTGGGCGTCCCGCCGAAGACAATGACCACCGGCCAGCTTCAGGACCTGCTCAAGATCAAGCAGACCCTCGGCATTCCCGATCCGCGTTACGGCCTCAAGGAGTGCGAGCTGTGCGACAACGACGACTGGCGCCCCGGAGTCACCTGCGCCGTGCCCGCGAAACAGGAAGCCACAGTCGGCTACGATTCCGAAGCGGAGAAGGCCGTGCAGGCGATCACAGACCAGATTCTAGCGCAGATGAAATGAGACGCGAAAGAGCGAAGGGATAAACGTGAAAGCAATTTCGCCGAGCGAAATCTACTACATCAAATTGGGTTCGGGAGGACAGTGGGAGCAGGACTGCATTGAAAACGCCCAAACAATCCGTCTCGGATTCAGAGAATCAGACCACGATGACTGTCTCACGGAAAAGTGGAGTAGGGTTCGGAAATTCTACCTAAGGTCAAAAACGAAAGGGAAGGCCACAGAGTTTACCAACCAAATCAGGCTTTTCTATACCCGTAACACGAAGACTGCTTGGTTGACATTTTACGCGTCTCGGATGTGGTGGTGCTTTGCGGAGGAAAAGGTAAGACGGCTTCGCGACGGTACGAAGATCAGAAGAGTGATCGGAAAGTGGCACGACACTGACATTAAGGGAGAGCGTCTCAGCTTAGACTCCCTCAGCGGAAAACTCACACAGATGAGAGGCTTTCGCGGGACTATATGTCGAGTCAAGGAGCGGCAATACGCAATCGACAGGATTAACGGCAAGCGTTCCGACGAAGTGAGAAGAGCCAACACTGCGAAGTACGCTCTGGAGAATTGCCTCGTCCCTCTCATCCAAAATCTGACCTGGGGTGACTTCGAAATTCTCGTTGACCTTGTGTTTGTGCAAGCTGGTTGGCGTCGCGTAGGTGTGCGCGGGAAAACCGAGAAGAGTTGGGATTTGGACCTCGTCGCCCCCGTTACTGGTGAGCGGGCGGTTGTACAGATTAAATCGCGCTCGAACAGCAATGAAGTCCGAGACTACATCGACGAGTTGAAGCGGACGAAAACTCACAACCGACTTTTTTTCGTTGCCCATTCCTTCGACGGCAAGATGTCGCACCCGAAATCGTCCAATTCCGTTAAAGTGATCGGCCCCAATGAACTCGCAAAACTTGTCGTGAGCGCGGGCCTAGCGGACTGGCTGATCACGAAGAATTCGTGACACGTATCCGATGAAATCCCTCGACGCCAAGCTCGCTGAGATCAAAGCCAACCGCTCGTCGCGCGCGTTCATCATCGCCGACGCGAAGGATGCGGACATGGCTTTCGGCGCGCGCTCACCGGGACCGCGAAACTATCTCGCGCGAGGCGGCGCTCGACCGGCGCAATTTTCCCCCGAAGTCTGGACGCGCGATGAATTCGGATACCGCAACCTGCCGGAGTTCCTCGACATCATCCGCGAGGTCACGCACCAGGGACTCATCGACATCATGCTGATGAGCGCTTACGTGAACGAGCAGCTCACGATCAAGGAAGGCTTGTTCAAGGACTCGCACGTCACGCCCGCCGCACGCGCGAATGACACCACCGACGTGTGGGCCGTGCGCCACGGCTGTTACACGCGCGAGCCGAGTCAGCCGTTTCGCAGCGCGAGCATTGATCACATCCAATGCGGTGAGGTCGAGTGTGAGCGCGACGGAAGTGGAGAATTTCCCGGCGCGAACCTCGGCCTCTACTCGATCACCTACGTCAACGACCTCGAACAGGACCGCGAGGCGCTGTTGTGGTACAAGGAATTTCGCGAGGAGGCGGAGCGGAAGCAGTTCCGTCACTTCCTCGAAGTCTTCGATCCAAACGTGGACAGCGGCATCGCGCCGGAAAAACTCGGCGAGTTCATCAACGACAACATCCTCCGCACGCTCGCCGGCGTGCCGGAATCGGGCCGGCCCATCTTTCTGAAAATCGTCTATCATGGACCGAAGGCGATGGAGGAACTTGCGCAATACGATCCGAACCTCGTCGTCGGAATTCTCGGCGGCAGCGCCGGCACGACCTACGACGCCTTCAAGCTCATTCACGACGCGCAGAAATACGGCGCGCGTGTGGCGCTCTACGGCCGCAAGATCAACAACGCCGAACACCAGCTCGCGTTCATCGAGATGCTCCGGCTCATCACTGACGGCAAGGTGACGCCGGAGGAAGCCGTGCGCGCCTACCACGGCGTGCTTCAGAGCAAGGGCATCAAGCCGCACCGTTCGTTGGATGACGACCTTAAGCTCACCGATCAGGTAATGAGCTACGACAGCAGTTCGTCGCGGCGCACGACGGTCGAGGTAAGGAACAATCCCCTCGCAAACACCAAGCCGGCGGGAGTTGAGAGAAAAAGCGGGAGCCTTCTTACGTCATCTGCTTCGGGTGATTGGCCCAAACGCGCGGATGGTTCGCCGGATTTTGACTCGATGAGCCCGGCACAACGGCACGCTTATCACCAAGCGCGTCTCGATCGTACGTTGCGCTGACGGAGTTTCACCGGCCAGTCGGCCCTTCGATCACCGCAGGAACGCGTCGCTCAATCCCCCATCCACTGGGATGATGTGGCCGGTCGTCTTGGCGAGGCGGTTTGAAACCAGCAGGAAGAAACCTTCAGCCTGGTCGGCGGGCGTGATGGGATTCTTCGTCAGCGTGCGGTCCGCGTAAAACCTGGCGAGCCGCTCGGTCAGCGCGTCGCTGGATTCACTGTCTTTGTAGGCAATGCCGTATTTGGCTAGACTGGCGACGACGCGATCGCGCGGGAACATCGCCGAGCCTTGCACCACGGTCGCCGGTGCGACGCCGTTGACGCGGATGAGGGGCGCGAGTTCCACGGCGAGTTCGCCGACGAGATGATTCGCCGCAGCCTTCGAGGTGTCGTAGGCGACGGAACCTTTCTTCGCTACGACGGCGTTGGCGCTGGTGGTCAGCACGAGGCTGCCGGGCAATCCTTGTTCGAGCCAGTTCTTCTTCGCCTCGTCGGCCACGAGGTAGGAACCCATCACGTTGATGGCGAAAGTCAGCGACCACTTGTCGTCGGGAATGCGTCCGGTCGTGTCCGGTGCGACGAAGATGCCGGCAGTCACGACGATGGAATCGAAGCCGCCGTACGCGAGCGCCACCTGGTCGAGCATTCCGCGCACGCTGTCGCGCTTGGTGATATCGCACGCGAGGCCGATGGCGACGCCGCAATTGGAAATGCCGCTGCCCGCCACGCCGATGCCGGCGCCGTATTTGTCGGTGATCTCCTTCGCGGTGGCCTGTGCGGCGTCGAGCTTGAGGTCGACGCAGACGATGTGCGCGCCATCCTTCACCAACCGGTGCGCCACTTCCTTACCGATGCCGCTGCCGGCGCCGACGACGATGACGATCTGCCGCGCAAGTTCCTTCTCGGCGGGCATGCGCTTGAGCTTCGCCTCTTCGAGCAGCCAATACTCGATGTCGAACGCCTCCTGCTGCGGCAGTGCGATGTACTTGTCGATGGCCTCCGCGCCGCGCATGACCTCGACGGCGCAGTTATAGAACTCGGCGGTGACGCGCGACTCGCTCTTGTCCTTGCCCCACGCGATCATGCCGCAGCCGGGGATCAGGATGACCGTCGGATTCGGGTCGCGCATCGCGGGCGAGTTGGCGTGCCTGCACTTCTTGTAATACGCCGCGTAGTCCTTGCGATACGCTTCCAGCCCCACGCCGAGTTTCGATTTGAGCGCGGCGATGTCCTCGGACTGCGGGTTCCAATCCACGTAGAGCGGCTTGATCTTCGTGCGGAGAAAATGATCGGGACAACTCGTGCCCAACTCTGCGAGGCGCGGCACATCCTTCGAGTTCACGAAGCGGAGAATCTTCTCATCGTCCTGCACTGTGCCGATGAAACGCTTCTGCTGCGAAACCTGGCCGCGCAGCCACGGAAGAATGGCGGCGAAGACCTCGTTGCGTTTCTCCTGCAAGAGCGACTTGAACTTCGCGCCGCCGAACGCCGCCTTGTCGCCGCCCTTCGCCTGATACTGCTTCTCGATGTAAGCCGACGCCTTCTCGATGTAGTCGAGCGTGCGTAGATAGCATTCCTTGTCGTCATCGGCCCACGAGATGAAGCCGTGCTGGCCCATCATGATGCCCGTGGCCTTCGGGTTCTTGGCGCAGATGTCCTGCATCGCCAGGCCCAGCTCGAAACCGGGACGCATCCACGGCACGTATTCCATTTCGCCGCCGAAGATTTCCTTGGTCAGCTCGACGCAGCGCGCGGAGGCGGCAATGGAAATGATCGCGTTGGGATGCATGTGGTCCACCTGCTTCGCCGCGATGAAGCTGTGCAACGGCGTGTCGATGGACGAGGCGCGCGGGTTGAGGTTGAACGTGGTGTGATTGTAGGCCGCGACCATGTCGTCCTCGGCCTGCGACTTAAGGCCCTTGTCTTTGCGCGCGGCGTAAATCTTTTGGAGGCCGATGAGCCGCGACTGATAGAGCGAAGAAAAATTCTCACGCGTGCTCGTGCGCAAGTCGCCGCCGGAGCCTTTCACCCACAGCACCTCAACCGGATCGCCGGTGAGCGGATCCTTCTCCATGAGCTTCGAGGAAGTGTTTCCGCCGCCGGTGTTGGTGATGCGCTGGTCGGCGCCGAGTTTGTTCGAGCGATACACGAGGCGGTCCACGCTGGAGAGCTTGGCGAACTCGGCGTCCTTCCAGAGGTTGTTGACGAAGTGGTAGGTTTTCATGCGAGGCAGTTTCGAGCAGAGATTCTTTGAACCGTGACTCGATTATGAGCGCGCCGTCCCCGGCGTCAATGACTCGCGACGGCGAAGAGCCGGGGCGACGTGCGTTTGCAAAGCGTGGGAGATGGACTGACTTCCTCTCAATTGTGAGGCCGGCTGTCAGCCGTTGGCAAACTCTGGGATTGATTACCCTGCCCGTCTTCAGTAGCGTCGCCGTCAAACCCGCCCTGCCACGGGCTTCCGCCAGTATGAACGCATATGCCGTTTAACGACCCAACCGAACAGCGCCCATGAAATCATCCTGCACGCTCGCACTCACCCTGGCTCTCTCCGCCTTCGCGGGCCAGGCTGCCAACGAACTCAATGCGACTTTCGGCCCGCTCTACAAGGCCGCCCCAAATCTGGACGCCAGTCCGCGCCAAGGGCCGCGCAAAGGTCTCGATTCGGTCCGCCGCTGGAATCAAATCGCGATCGACGCCAGCGGTTTCGACCACGCAAATGCCCGCGAACAGCTCGGGCCGGGCCGCGCCAGCCGGGCGATGGCCATCGTCCACATCGCGATCTTCGACACAGTGAACGCGGCGGTCGGCGGATACACCAGCTACGCGGGCCTGCGAGCGCCTTCCGGCCCGCTCTCGATGCAGGCCGCCATCAGTCAGGCGGCGCATGACACGCTCGCGGCGCTCTTTCCTTCGCAGGCCGCGAGTTTCGACGCGCGGTTGGCCGAAGACCTTTCCGAGGTCAACAACAAGAACGCGAAGGCGGTCGGGATCGCGTTGGGCAGGCAGGCCGCCCTCGCAATCCTTGTTTTCAAAGCCAACGACGGCTCGGAAATCCCCGAACCTCGCGTCGGCGAGGGGTACATCACGAGCAACCTGGCCGGCCATTGGCGTAAGGATCCCATCAGCCAAATTCCGCTGGCTCTGGGCGCGCATTGGGGCGAATGCCTCCCGTTCGTTCTGAGTTCAGGCAGCCAGTTCCGCGTTCCGCCTCCGCCCGCGATGAACAGCCCGCAATACACCGCGGCTTACAACGAAGTGAAGGCCTTGGGCGGCGACGGTGTGGTGACGCCGACGCTTCGCACGCCAGACCAGACCCACGCCGGCATCTTTTGGGCCTACGACGGAACTCCCAGCCTTTGCGCCCCGCCGCGATTGTATAACCAGATCGCCGTTCACATCGCCGACCAGATGGGCTCAAGCGATCTCGAACTGGCGCGGCTCCTGGCCTTGATCAACGTCGCGATGGCCGACGCCGGCATAGCGATTTGGGAGTCGAAGTATTTCTATGATTTCTGGCGCCCGATCACCGGCATCCGCGAATCCGATCCAGGCACCGGCCCGACCGGAACGGGCGACGGGAATGCCAACACTGCCGGCGATCCGACCTTCTCACCGCTCGGCGCCCCGGCCAGCAATCTAACGGGGCCGAACTTCACTCCGCCTTTCCCGGCGTATCCGTCGGGCCATGCCGGATTCGGCGCCGCACTCTTTCAGGTCCTGCGCCGTTTTTACGGGACTGACGACATTCCATTCACGTTCGTCTCGGACGAGTTCAACGGCGTCACGCGCGACAATCACGGCAATGTGCGCCCGCTGATCCCGCGCAGTTTCCCGTCGCTTTCCGCAGCGGAGGAAGAGAATGGCCAGAGCCGCATCTATCTCGGCATCCACTGGTCCTTCGACAAAACGGAGAGCATCGTTCTCGGACGCCATGTGGGCGATTACGTGTTCGACCACACGTTCGTGCCGCTGCATCGCACCGGACGCCAGTAAGCGACGGCTGCTCCACGCTCACAAAATTCGACCACGAGCGGATCGAGATCCAAGCGCGGACACGCTGTCGGTCCTGCTTCGGAAAAGGCGGCGACCGTGAGCCTGCCTCACTTTCGTATCTCGCTCGCGAGCGTCGGCGAAATGACCAGCAGCGGCGCCACCGTAGGCGCGCCGTTCAAAAACCTCCCTGCCCATCGCTCGCGGCGAGCTTTGCTTCGCCAGTGCTCCCGTTCCTACGAGAAACGCAAGTGGCGGGCCGTGCCGGCCGGGAATTCCGGCAACCAAATCCGCGCCGCGTTATCCAAGGAACGCCCACTGACTTTCTTCCTCAACGTGTTTGATGACCGCGGTGCGATCACAAGTTCGCCGCTCGACGAATTCGACAAAGCAGCCCGTTAGCCCTTGTTTGCTGGTGTTTCCACCGCCCATTTGACAACGCCGGCATTTCATGCGATTCGCTATCCCGTCTGAAGTAGCAGCCGAAGCCGGTTTGCCTTCCTACAAGCCGGCGCGGGGGATCCAGATTCCGGAATGAGTTTCCGGACGGGGCGAACGGCGGTGGGCAACCATCGCCAAGGTCACTTCCAGGACCAAGCCCGTCAGCTAACCTCGCAGGCAATTGGAAGGGCGATCCTCTAGGGTCCCGATGTCGGGACACCATCTGATCACCCCGTCACAACAACGCGTGCGCTCCGTCGCGCCGTTGCCTCGTCGTGGCCGAAGTTGACCTCGCGTCAGCGGCGGCGCGCGGGCGCGCGCACATCGTGGGTGTTGGTTATGAAACGCATCATTGTGTTTGGATTGATCGTCGGCGCCGTGTGGACGGCGGAAACCGTGTGGCTCAACGCGCGCCAGCCTGGCATTGCCTCCGCGCTGGCCGTGCAACAACTCAACGGCGGAAACGCCGCTGCGGCGCAGTTGCGCACATTCGAGTCGCTCAAGGACGCGGCGCATCTCGCGGCGGGCGCACTCACGTTGCTCGCGGCGTGGGTGTGCTTCGCGCCGTGGTTGAAACGCGGCGCAAGTTGGATCGCCGCGCAGTGGCAGCGGCGCAGTCAGGCGCGGAACGCGGCAAAGACCGCCGTGCTCGCGCTGTTGCCCGCGTTGTTGCTCACGGGCTGCATCAAGCCGTATGACAAGCCGGAGTTCGTCGAGATCGACACTTCGGAGACCGGCTTCCTCATCCCGCTCGAAGGCGACACCGGCCAACAGGCGAAGTTCCAGTCCGAGGATTATCTCCTCCAGCGCAAGGTCGCGGCCAAGCGCGTGCAGATTCTGCATCGCTGGTCGCAGGAAGGCCGGCTCGAATACACGGGCCGGTGGATTCCGACTGTGCGCCTGGTGAAGGTGAACCGCTCGCCGCTCACGCGCGAATGGACCACGCCGCAAGGCCCGCAGTCCGTCGGCCAGTTGAACCGCGGCGGCGCGAGCGACAAGGCGATCTGGATCGAGAGCGCCGACAGCGTCGGGTTCAGCATGGGATTCACCTGCACCGCCTTCATCTCGGAGGAGGACGCGGCGAAATTCCTCTACTGGTATCCGAGCGGCTCGCTCGCGAACGTGATGGACAACGAGGTGCGCGGCCGCATCCAGCAGGTCGCGGCCGAAGTCGCGGCGAAATATCCGCTCGACCAGTTGCGCTCGCGCAAACAGGAAATCGTGGACGAGGTGAAGCAGGACGTGACCGCGTTCTTCGCAACGCGCGGCGTGACCGTCACGACCGTCGGGATGTTCGGCGGCATGACCTACGAGAACCCGGCGATCCAGAAATCGATCGACGAGACGTTCATCGCGCAACAACTCAAGGTCGTGTCCGAAGCGAAGTTCGACGCGCAGCGGAAGGAAAACGAACGCATCGAACTCGAAGCCAACGCCACGGCCGAAAAGGCGCGCCGCGAAGCACAAGGCCAGGCCGACGCGCGCAAGACCGCCGCGCAGGCCGAGGCCGAGGCGATCCGCGAGGTGAACAAAGCCTCGCAGGAGGCCGCGAACAATCCGCTGCTGCTCCAGCTCAAGACGCTCGAAGTCGAGAAGGCGCGCGTGGAGAAGTGGGACGGCCGCTTCCCGCAATGGTGGCTTGGCGGCGGCGGCGCGGCCGGGCCGAACATCCTGTTCCAGATGCCAGTGCCCACGGCGGCACAACGGTAATGAACCAAAGTGCAAACGGGAGCGGCTGCCTCGTGCAGCCGCTCCCAACCCAACCTGAATCATGAAATCCTACGAACACACCCAACGCGGCACATTCATCCTCGTCGCAATGCTCGGACTGGCCGCCGGCATGTCCCTGCTCGGCTGGTTTGCCACCAAGCCACTGCTCATTGCTGTGCCGATTCTCGTCCTGGCCGCGTGGCTCTTTCACTCGCTCACCATCGAAATCACTGGCAGCGAACTGCACTGGCGTTTTGGTCCGGGCCTGATCCGCAAGCGCATCGCGTTGGCCGACATCGCCTCGATTTGCGTCGTGCGCACGAACTTCCTTGAGGGCTGGGGCATCCACCTGAGCCGCTTCGGCTGGCTCTACAACGTCTCGGGCTTCGACGCCGTCGCCATCACGCTGAGCAACGGCAGGCGTTTTGCCCTCGGCACGGACGAGCCGGAAGAATTGCTGTCGAAGTTGAAACGCAACGGTTCGACGGCGGACGTCCGTCCGGACGGATGCTGAACTCGTCCGTCTGGCGTCCCCCTCCAACAAACAACCTGCGCGGCGAGTTGCGACTTGCCGCGCCGTTTTCGTTGTTCGCACACTGCGCCGTGCTCAAAGCCATCTGCGTTTACAGTTCGTCGAGCAACGCGGTCGCGCCAAAATATTTCGCCGCGGCGGAGGAGTTTGGCAGATTGCTCGCGCAACGCGGCATCGTGCTGGTTTACGGCGGAGGCAATGTCGGCTTGATGGGCGCCGTGGCGCGCGCGGTTCACCAGCATGGCGGACGCGTGATCGGAGTGATCCCGCAGTTCATGCGCAAGAAGGAGATCGCCTACGAAGCCGCCGACGAGTTGATCGTCACGAAGGACTTGCGCGAGCGAAAGGCAATCATGGAGGCGCGCGCCGATGCGTTCGTGGCGCTGCCCGGCGGCTTCGGCACGCTGGAGGAAATCCTCGAAGTGCTCACGTTGCGCCAGCTCCAGACGCACCAGAAACCCATCGCGTTCCTCAATGTGGACGGGTTCTTCAATCCGCTGCTGGAACTCTTCGAGCAGCTTTACGCGCACAACTTCACCAAGGCGGAGTACCGGCATTTCTACCACGTCGCCGAGCGGCCGGCGCAGGTCCTCGATCATTTCGCGAACCACAAACCGCCGGCGGTAACCTCGAAGTGGTATTGAAGCCGGCCGGTTGGTCCGCGTCTGAGTTCCATGCCGCCCATGAAATCCTTCTCGCTTGTCCCCGCCTTGCTTCTTCTCGCGTGCGCCAGCGCCTTCGCGGCAGACAAAGTTGTCAAACCTGTTGCCTACCGCGTGCAGCTCGACGTCGTGAACGATGACTTCGACGGGAAACTGTGCTGGTTCCATCCGCGCGCGGGGGCGATTCCCGGACCGATGCCGACTGTCGTGCTCACGATGCAGCGATGGAACGTCGCGCGCAGCGATGTGTTTTACCCCATCGCCTCGCTGGTCTCGCCCGACCTCGGCCGCACGTGGTCGCCGGTGGTCACGCACACCAACACGCTCGGCCGCCACCCGCGAGGGCCGAAGGTCGAGGAGGGCATCTGCGACTTCACGCCCAAGTGGCACGCGCGCTCCGGCACGCTGCTCGCCACCGGCCACACTGTCTTCTACTCGAACGATGTCCTCATGGCCGTCCGCCCGCGCGACACAGTGTGGTCGGCGTATGACCCGAAGGCGTTAACGTGGACTTCGTGGGCGCGGATGAAGATGCCGGACGAACCGAAGTTCGCCTGCGCCGGCGCAGGCAGCACCCAGCGCGTCGATCTCGACAACGGCGACATTCTCTTGCCGATCTACGCGAAGGAGATCAAAGCGAAGCAATACTTCACGACCGTCGTGCGCTGCCGCTTCGACGGGAAGGCGCTGAAGTATGTCGAGCACGGTAGCGAACACACGGTGAACATCGACCGCGGCCTTTACGAACCGTCGCT
>DATDFH010000169.1:0-10214 GCA_036522715.1 Verrucomicrobiia bacterium | reverse complement strand
GACCGGTTGCTCCTCGTTGTCGGTGTAAATCTCCGTCTTTTTGCCCGGCTCGAGCTCGACGACCGAGGTGCGCGGGTACTTCTGCCGCAGCGGGTCGATGCCCAGCGTGCTCGGGAGCGTGACGCTGGTGGCGTACCTGGTGCGGATGTGCGTGCGCTGGCCGAGCGGCGAAACCGGCGTGCTGACGATGCGCTCGCTGAAACCCTTGTTGTCGATGTTCGCGACGTCGAACACCTCGAAGCCGTCGGCGCCATTGGCAGTGTAGAGGTATTCGCCGCGCAGCGTCAGATCGAGAATCTCGCGGCCGTGGTGATGATGCGCCTCCTTCAACTCGCCGCGGTTTGTCTCGACGTGTCCACGGTAGTTGTCTGGATACGCGAGCTGGTGAAGATGGCTGCCCATTGCGGCCTGCGGTTCCTCCTGTTCGGTCCACGCGACGCCGTAAAGGCCATCACGGCCTGCGCCGACCCACGCGTAGCGGCCGAAGAAATTCACCGAGCCGGTGCCGTAGCCGAGCAACGAGGCCATCCACGCGTTGTTGTCGTTGTCCTTTGCGAGGTGGCAGTCGGTGCAATTCTTCGTGGTGCCGACGCTGCTGGTCGTGTGCGGGAAGTGCGGATTGTAAGCCTGGCCGCTGTAGCCCTCGGCGCTGACGGTCTGCTGCTGCGAGTAAACCCACTCCCGGTTCGCGTTCTGCGAGCCGACGGTCACGGCGCTCGACGAGCGCAGCACCGCAAGGCGATGGTTCTTCACGGTGCCATCGATACCAAGCTGGAAGACATCGTCGCGGACGACCTGCGGATTGTAACTGGTGAAGTTGCGTGTGGTGAAACCCTCGAACTTGTTGAGCGGCACGCGCTGGTTTGCGCGCATCGGCAAATGACAGCCGAAACAACTCGTCGCCCACGAGGTGTGGCAGACCTGGCAGGAGATGTTCGAATTGTCGTGCGCCAAATCCTTCGGGCAATGCTCGCGATCTGGAACATCGCCCCACGAACGCCCATCGCGCCTGAGCGTCTTCGCGTAGGCCGACTTCGCGTTGTAGTGCCGCGATGTCGGATCAATCGTGTCCACGGTCTGTGGAATTTCCCACACGATGTCCGGCGACATCGTGGAGCGCTGGAACAAGCGTGAACCCTCCTTGAAGAAGCGCGGCCCCCACGGCGTGTTGCTTTCACGCAGGTCGATGCCGCCTTTCGGACTCGGTTTGCCCGTCGCCGGGTCGAGCTTGCCGCCATTGCCGGTCGTGATGAGCGTCGGGCGCGTGTTGACAGTGCCGTGGCAGTCAATGCACTCGACGCTCGTCGCCGCGCGCGGTTCGGCGTAGATGAGACTATTGCCGTGCACGTCGGTTTTGAAGTGGCAATCGGCGCACTGCATTCCCTTCGCGAGGTGCGCGTCCTTGAGGTGGACGGCCTTGGCGAATCTGTGCGGGTCGTCGTGCGAGACCTGGTTGTCGTCGCGGTCGAGGAGATTTCCTTGCTTGTCCTTCTTGAACACCGCGCGGAAGACCCAGCCGTGGCCGTGGTAATCCGCGAACTGCGTGTGCTTCAACTTCGGATTCAACTCCGCCACCTTTTCGAGGAAATCGAGTTCGCCCCACAAGCCGCGTGCCGCGGCGGCTTCGGGATTTTTGCGAATCGCGTTCACCATCTCCTCGTCGGTTGGGTTTTTCTGCGTCTTCGGATACATGAACTCGCCGTCGCTCTCCTGGTCCCACCAGGTGTAGCCGAGATACGGATTCACGAAGAGGTTGCCTTGGTGCATGTGGCAGTTCATGCACTGGCTCGACGGGATTGCACGCGTGAAGACGTGCTCGATCGGATGGCCGCGCTCGTCCTTTCGGATCGCCTTGTCGCCGCTGAAGCTCAGGCCCTGATTGCCATACTTGGAATACCAGCCGGAGTTCGAGGGCGAGCGGTCGTTCGCATAAACCACGTGGCACGCTGTGCAACCGCTGGAGCGATAGTCGCCGGGATGATTGTTCGAGCCCATGAAACCAAGCAGCGGATCGTGCAGCCGCGTCTTTTGGAGGTTCAGGAAAACGGGATCGATGCGGTTCAACGTGCCGAGGCCGCGCTCGCTCAGGCGGCGCGCGGGTTTGCCGGGCGGCTCGAACGGATTCGGGTTGCCGAGGTCGAGTTGCTTCTCGCCGCCCTTTTCGAAGATGCGGAGAATGTTGCTTGGCTGTGAGAGCGGGAAACGCGGCAGCGGATCGAGGAACGCGAGGACGCCGTGATCGCGCGTCATCTCGGTCGTGACGGGGATGGGGCTGACGAGGCGAAGCGGCTCGCCGCCCGCGCCGTGGGCCTGGCCGTAGCGGTAGTTCTTGAGCGGGAACGCGCCGTTGTTGTAGAGCGCCGCGCCCCACAACATGCAACCGTGGTTCATCATGCTGTGGCCGACCTGCCGGATGATCTCGCCGTGGCACAGGCCGCAGGCGCGATCGGCCACGCGCAGGTCGCCGGGGTTCACAAACTGGATGAACTCGGGCGACTCGTGATTGAGCAGGATGGTCGAGTCGTTCGGATTGGCGGAGCTCTCCCAGAAGATTGGATTGCGCGGTTCGACGTGTGCCTTACGCAGCGTGAGGCCGGGCGTGGGATTTCCGCCGTGGCAATCGGTGCACCCGAGCAGCACGCTGGGCGAGGTGTGCATCGAGTGATTATCCGTGCCCGCATGGCATTCGAGGCAACCGCGGGATTTGTGGAGTACGTCGTCGGGAGTTTGGTCAATCCAGTTTTTCGCCGGGAAGTTGTAGTTGGGATCGGGCGAGGGGGCTTTCGGAACGGAAATCTCCGGGCCCGAGCCGGCGATATAGGCAAGCAGTGCCGCGAGAGTGGTGTCTTGGGCGGGCGATGTGAATGCCGTGGCAATCACCGCGCACATGCACGACGCGAGAGTCGCAACGCGGTGGTGGGGCGCAGTGCCCTCACCGTGCCGGCTGGACGCCCACAACCGCTCGGCGGCGCGCTGAGGACAGCGTGCCCTACCTGTTGCTTCGTTCGTCTTCATGTCAGTACGTCAGATTGATCGCCAGTACGGCGCTATAGAGGAAGTCATCCACGAATCCGCGGCGGGCGGTCGGGTTGAACGTCGGCACCGGATCGGTGCTCGTCTGGTAAATGTCGCGAAAACCGCGGCCGGGAATGAGCACGCCGAAGCCCGCAGAGATGATGATGTTGTCGGCGAGCAGTGGGCGCCATTGCAGGCCGAGGCTCAGGTCGTAGCCGAAATCGTTGGCCACCTTGTCGGTCAGCAGCGCGGTCTTGATCGGGTCAGTCTCGACGAAGCGGATGTAGTTGGCGTTCAGAAACGCGCGCAGCTTCGGCGTAACATCGACGTCGGTGCCAACGCCGACAAGGAACACGCCGGGGTTGACGAAGTTCGCCTGCCCCTGAGTCTTGCTCGTGCGCAGATTCGGCACGAGGGAACCGCGCTGTTTGAGGTTCACCGCCGTGCCGCCGAGGTTGAAACCCTGCCGCACGTACCAACTGAACGGGCCGCCGGTGAAGTTCGGATTGTCGAGGATCGTGTCAAAGCCCGTTGCGGTGCCGTCGCTCGCGTCGCCATCGCCGCTCGCGTAGAACGCGGAGAGTTTGTAGCGAACCCAGTCGCGGTCGTAGCTCAATTCGAGCGCGGCCATCTGTGCGTTGATGTCCACTGGGCGCGCAGCGAGTCCGTTGAAGTCGTCGTGGCCAAGCGCCTGATAGAACGCGTGCGACACATTGAACCGCCCGATGTGCCCGTCGCCCGCCCAGCCGAGATAGTAGGCCTCCACATCGTGCGGCCGCACCGTGCCGATGGGCGCCGGGCGGACGATGTTGCCGTTCTTGTCGTAATGAACGCTCGCCTCGTCCCAGTTCGCGTGGAAGCTCCACTGCGCCGTGTAGCCCTTCCACAAAAAATCCTGCCAGTAAAAGTTCGCGATGAGCACGCGCTGGCCGCGTTCATCGAAGGAGTTCAACTCCGAGTTGGTGTCCTTCTCGCGCATGTCGAAGAGCGCGAGGTTGTATTGGTAACGGTTGTTGCGCCAGTTGCCGAAGACGCGCGCGCCGAGGTTGACGTCGTTGAAGATGAAGCCGCGAAAGTCGGAGTTGAACACCTGGTTGCCCAGCTTGCCGGCGATGAAGTCGTAGTTGTCCGACAGATCGCGGAAGTGGAGTTCGCCAAACCATTCCTGCAACGCGATGAAGTCGCGCGTGCGCACCGTGTTGCGTGTGCCACGATAGCTCGCCGCCGCCGGGCCGACCTGGCCGTTGAGGAAAATATCCAGGTCGCTTGGGTTGATGATGCCGCCGTTCGAGGGCGGCGGCGTGTTCGGCGAGCCGCCGCCGAGCACGCCGCGTGGATCAGGCGAGACGACTCCGGTCTCGCGTGCGTTGACGTAGTTGATGTTGAACACGGGTTGGAGCTTCACCGCCCATTCGACGGGCTTGAACACGGTCTCGCCTTTGAACAACAACGCCGCGAACGCGATGTTGTTTTGCAGCGCGATCTGTTCGCTCTGTCCGTAAAACTCCGCCTGTCCCGGCGTCGCCGCGCTGACGCCGCTGGCCACCGGCACACGGCGAAACTCGAGGTCGGTCTGTGTCGAAGCGGTGAGGTTGATGAAAATGTCGTCGCCGATGATCGGCGCATCGCCCTTGAGCTTGCTCTGCTTATAAGGATGCCAGAGGTAGGTCTGCGGCGATTCGTAAGGCTGCTCGATGTCGCCGCTCGTGTATCGCTTCCATGGCGTGAAACCGATCCGCCAGCGATCCGCCTGCGGCTGCGTGTTCGGCGGCGGCGGGAAGAACGTGTAGTGCGGCGTGTGAAACTCCTCGTCGATGCGGAGATTGCGGCGCGTGTTCTCGCGCGGCAGTTCTTGGTCCTTCGGCAACGGCTCGTAGCCCGCCGTCTGCTTCGGCTCCGGCAGAGGTGGAGGTTCGAGCAAACTGCTCCGAACATTTTCACGGGGCAATGACTGATCGCCCGGAATCGCCGGCGGCACGAATTGTAGCGGCAGCACCGGTTCGTCGCGCAGAAAATTTGGCGGCAGAGTTGTGGCGGGACGAAACGCCGCACCCGGATCGGGATTGAACACCGGCGGCGGAACGGGCGGCGCGCTGGTGCTGAGGTTCACCGAACGATGCAATACGTTTGTCACCAGATTCCGGAGCGCATTGGTCGGAACCGGCACGGCATTCGCGTCGGGGTCGAATTGCGCCGGCGACTTCGGCGGCGGGCCGCTGGTGATGGCTTGGTTTGGCTTGAGACGATCCGGATCGGCATCTTCACCGATTGAGGAACGAATGGTATGCAGCGCGACCGTGGCGGCCACGACAGGGAGAAGGAACCTCACCCATGTTCCACGCGCGAAAAGTTGGCGTTCGCCGAACCGCCTGAGCACGGGCCGATGAGACAACCGCACACCGTATCAAATCAAGCCGCAAGTCCGCACGGCAACTCCACGCTTGCCAACGCGCGGCGATTTGCGGAAACAACCCCCGACGTGAATCGCTTCCCGCTGCCGGCCCTCGTCCTCGTCCTGAGCCTCGCCTCGCGGCTCAACGCGCAACTCACCCTCGCCGACGTCCAGACCGTCATCGCCCAGGCCGTTACACGCGCGACCGCCATCTCGACCAACAGCGTCATTGCAGTCACGGACCGCGAGGGCTGGGTGCTGGGCGTGTGGAGCGTGAATCCGTTGCCGCCGGCGACCGAGGAATTCACCAACCGCGTCGCCAACGCCATCGCCAAGGCGGGCACCGCGGCGTTCCTGAGCAGCGACGAGCACGCGTTCAGCTCGCGCACGGCGGGCTTCATCGTGCAGCAGAACTTCCCGCCCGGTGTTCAGAACAAGCCGCCCGGGCCGCTCGTGGGCGTGAACTTCTCGCAACTCGCGTTTTCGGACATCAACAAATTCAAAGCCCCAGGCAGCGTGATCAGTTATGGCAGCTCGCCGGGGCTGACGTTGATCGCACCGCCTCTGCCGATCAGTGGCGGGCTGGCGGGCACACCCGGCGGATTGCCATTGTATAAAGCCGGCCATCTCGTCGGCGGCGTCGGCGTGGCGGGCGATGGCGATGGGCCGCTGGACATCACGCCGCAGACAATCGCGAACGCCGACGTGGACGAGGACGTCGCACTCGCGGGCCAAAGCTCTTTCGCGCCGGCCGACAAGATTCTCGGATCGAAGGTCACGGTGGATGGCATCCGCTTCGCGTACCTCGCAAGTTCGACCAGTCTTGGCGCGATGATTCCATTCGGCAGTTTGCCGGGCACGAACGTCGCACCTTACACACCGATGGCCTCACCCGCGCCGTTCGCGTATCCAACGCCGACTTTCGGCGGAGTGACGGGCCAGTTGCGCCAGCCAATCATCGACGATCCGGCGACCAACCCGCTGCCAAACGGCGTCATGCGACTCACCGCGACGGAAGTCACCAACATCATCGTCGCCGCGGCGAATCGCGCCCGTACCACGCGCGCCGGCATCCGGCTCCCACGCGGTCGACAGATGCAGGTGTTCATCTCGGTGGTCAACAACCCGGAGCAGGACGGCGTCGCGCCGACGGTGCTCGGCTCGTTTTGCACCTCGCCGGACACGACGCGCTTCAGTTGGGACGTGAGCGTGCAGAAGGCGCGCACGGCGGTTTTCTTTTCGAGCACGAACCGGGCATTCAGCGCGCGCACGGTCGGCTTTCTCGCTCAAAGTCTTTACCCGCCCGGCATCGTCGGCACGCAGCCCGGCCTGTTCTTCAGCTTGCAGGACCGATTCTCGATCATCACGCCCACATCGATGCACGTGACGAATCCGGTGAACGGCGCGGTGTTCGACACCTCGACCAGCGTGAATCCGAACCTTCCCAACGGCATCACGATCTTCCCCGGCGGATTCCCGCTGTATCGCAACGGTGTGCTCATCGGCGCCATCGGAGTCTCTGGCGATGGCATTGATCAGGATGACATCGTGGCCGCGACGGGCGCATCGCTCTTTCCTCCTCCGGACACCGCGCGCGCCGACCGCCAGCAGTACCGCGGCGCGCGCCTGCCGTACGCGAAGTTCCCGCGCAACCCGGCGTTGTAGCTCGGAAGGACGAGCTACGAGAATCCTCCTCTGGCTGGGAGAAGATCAGGACTCGCGTAGCTCGTCCCTCCGAAACTATTTTGCCTCCATCCTCCAAATGCCCTTCCACTCCGCGGGCGGATTCGCCGCGAGTTGCGTGCAGCGCGCAGCAAGGACGCGGCTGGGGCCGTCGTTGAATTCGGAAGCAATTCGCTCGAAGCCCTGGCGTGCGGTGTCGAAGTGGCCGAAGACGTATTCGCCGTAAGTCTCCTTGTAGCGTTTGCAAAGCCCGGCGTAATCCGTCGGTGTGAGCGGGTTCTGTGTCTCGAACAATTCCACCGCCTCGGTCTTGCCCTTGACGATCACTCGGTCCAACAGCCGGCGTGTGTTCTGGCTGGTGAGTTGCGCGAACGTCTCGCGGGTGATGAGCAGAGTCACTCCGTAATATTTCGTGAGCGCCTCGACGCGCGCGGCCTCGTTCACCGTGTCGCCGACGAGGCCGTAGTCCAGGCGCTTGGCGGAGCCTTTGTTGCCGACGAGCACCGGGCCGCTGTGCAGCGCGACGCCATAGCCGAAGAGTTTTTGCACTTCGGGCGCAAGCGTTGCGCGGAGATTTTCCATCGCGCGGATCAACTTTCCGGCGGCGCGTTCAGCGCGATCGGCACCATCGGCCTGTTTCTGCGGCGCGCCCCAGTAGCTGAGGAACTGGTCGCCGAGAAAGTGTTCGAGGTTTCCTTCCTCGCTCATGATCGCCTCGGTCTGCGCCTCGAAGACTTGGTTGAGCAGCTTGAACATTCCCTTCGGCCCGAGCGCCTCGGCCAGCGGCGTGGAGTTGCGGAGGTCGGTGAGCAGTAGCGTCACGTCCGCCTTGCGCGGGTGCATCGAGCCGGGATCGGCCAGCACGGCCTCGAGCACGCGCGGAGAAAAGTAGAGGCCCATCGTGTGGCGCAGCTTCAGCCGCTCCAGCCGCTCGATGATGAAGTCGTAAACCAGCGACGCGATCCCGCTGCCGTTGAGCGCCAGAAGCGGCGCGATGGCCGGCAGCACGAGGTTCGCGCGCTCGAATAGCAGGTGGGTGCCGAGGAGCAGTGCTACGTTGGCGGCGAGCAGCGCGCTAATGCGGCCGAGTGGTTGCGCGAGGCCGAGGCACAAAGCCGCGACGAATCCCGCGAGCGCGATCAGGAGCAAGCCGGTGGCCGGCGGCGCATCGCGGAGGAGTTCGCGGTAAAGCGCGGCGTTGATGATGTTCAGGTGGACTTCCGGGCCAAGCATCTCGCTCGCGGGCATTGTGAAGGGCGTGCGATGACGGTCCTGAAAAATCGGCGCAGTCGGGCCGATGAGGACCAGCTTGTCACGGAAGAACGCGCCGTCATCGTAGTTGCGTTGCCACACCTTGGGCAGCAACACGTCCGCAATGGGGATGACCCGCCAGCCACCGGGCGGCGCGGCGTAACGGAATCGCTGCTGCTCCATGCTGGCGGGAATTTTTTCCCGCGCGCCGAACTTGCGCAGCGCGCGCGCGGCGAGCGATTCGATCACCGCCTCCGGTGGCGCATCGAGAACGCCGTCCGCCTGCGCGTTGCTGCGGCGGTAGGTCGCGCGACGCAACACGCCGTCGAAGTCCGGCCACACGTTGACGTAGCCAACGCGTTGATCGAGCGCGGCCGGGAGCGAATTGGTCGGCGCGAGAATGGTTGCGGGTGGAACGGCGAGGGTGATGTCCTTGCCGCGCCCGGTTTCGGCTTGATTGAAGTTGCTGCCGATGACCACGCGGTCGGGAAATTTTTCGAGCGCCGCGCGGAGTTGATCGTCGCCGGCGCCGGTCGCGGCGAAGAGCAGGTCGATGGCGACAACTTTCGCGCCGGCGTTGACGAGCCGCTCGATGACTGCGGCCCACACCGCGCGTGACCAGGGCCAGTTGCCCCGGAGCGCTGCCAGCGCCGGTTCGCCGCGCACTTCGTCGTCGAGCAGGTTGTCCGCGTAACTCGGGCGGTCGATGCCGATGAGCGCGAGGCGCGAATCCATCGGCGTGCGGTGACCCAGGCGCAAGCGCCAGTCCTGGGCGAAGAACTCGGCCTCGCGCAGTGGCACAAACCCGGAGAGATCAAGCAGCGCGAGCACCAGCGTCACCGCGCTACAGATGGCAAGCACGGTCCAGGCGCGTTGGCGCGAAGCGGTCATGCGCGCGGAGGGCTGGTTCGCAGGAGGTTTGACATCGGCATCGCGCTCGCGTAAAGCGTTGGCCGTTCTTAGCCGGACGCACCTATGAAGACAACCACTCTCCTCGCGTTGCTGGCCGCTGGCTCGGCCACTCTGCTCGCCGCCGCGCCGCTGACCGAAAGCACCTTCACGGAAATCGTTCGCGATGTGAAAGTCGTCGCTGGTGATCAGTCCGGCCAGCCCGCGAAGCTCAATGGCCTGGTCCGCGCGCCCGAACGCGTACGCACCTCCGCTGATTCGCGCGCCGAGCTGACCGCGCCCGACCAGACGCTCACGCGCATCGGCGCGAACACAGTGTTTTCCTTCGACACCGCCGGGCGCACGATCAACCTCGAACAGGGCAGCCTGCTGTTTCATTCGCCGAAGGGCGCGGGCGGCGGCACAATCAAGTCCGGCGGCGCTTCGGCGGCGGTATCTGGGACCACGCTCATCGTCGTCGCGACGCCCTACGGGGGCTTCAAGGTGATCATCCTCGAAGGCCGTGCGCGGGTGAAACTGGCCCGAGGCAGATCGGTGAGCCTCAACGCCGGGCAGACGGTTTACCTGATCAACGACGGACGCGACTTCAGTCCCGTGTTCGACATCGACCTGGCGAAGTTGATCGAAGGTTCGCTGCTCGTGCGCGGATTCCCGAAGCCGCTGCCATCGGTGGCACAAATCGACGCCGCGCTGGTCGAGCAGCAACAAGCCCGCGCGCGCGGCCGGGGTGGGGAAGCGGCCAGCCGCGCCGAGGCGTTCGCTGCGACCAAACTGATCGGCTTGGTGGACGAGATTGAGATGTCCGCGGCCGTCGGCGGCGGTGTGGGGCGCGCAGGTCAGTAACAGTTAATGCGCGCCGCTCGCTGGAGTTAGTGACCGATCGCAGTTCAATACCAATGAAAGCAAACCGACTTTTGAAGTGGCTCGTTGCCGGCGTGCTGGCGTCCAGCACCAGTGCCGCACT
>DATDFH010000168.1:0-8583 GCA_036522715.1 Verrucomicrobiia bacterium | reverse complement strand
ATGTATTTGGGATGCTTCTCACGGTAGCGCTGCTGTACCGCTGCAAAGTCACACGCTGCTTTGGCCAACGCGACGGTCAGTGACTTCACCGTCTCGTCTCCTGCCACACGCGCATGGACGACCAGTGCCGCCATGTTGCTTCCCATTCCGTTCAACTGCGCCAGCTCGCTCTCCCATTTGAGCCGCTCCGCCTTCGCCGCCGTCACGCGCTCGCTGAGTTCCCGGAGCTTAGGCGCGACGATGTCCTGGTGCTGATCGAGCGAGACACTGCCCGATTTTTCGCGATACGACTGCAACGCGGTCTCCGATTCCTGCAACTTCAGCTTCAGCCGCTTCGCCTCGGTCATCAGGAAGGCGGACGCGTCGTCGGACACGCGAAATTGCTTCTCGACTCCAGATTGAATGAACTCCCGCGCGAGCGCGTTGGCGACGCACGCCGCGATTTCCGGATTCGTGTGTTTGACCCACACATCCACCAACCGCGTGTTCTTGCGCAGCCGGACTGTAATATTCTCCGAAAGAGCGGCGACCGCCTCCGCCCGTGTCGGCTTGGGCTGGTTCGCCGGAACAAGCCTCGGATCGTCCAGCAAATTTTGGGAATCGATGACGCGCTCGACCATGGAACGTTGCTGCATCGATTGCGCAATCGTGTTGAGCGTCTCCTGGTTGCGCAGATCCTCCTGTACGAATTTGTCGATCTTGACGATCTGTTGCTCCGCCGGATCAACCAACACGGTCGCAGTGGCCACGTAGGATGGGGTCTGGATCCGCTGCTGGTAGGAGGCCCAGCCCAAGGCGACACCCATGCAAGCCAACACCAGCCACCAACGTTCGAGCACGGCGCACGCGAGGTCTTGCACCGAAGTTATCCGGGAGTCGTCCACAGTGCGTTCGGGGGTTGGAGTGGAGGTATTCATTTCAGATCCATTTTTCACCGATGTTGATCACGTCACTGGGTTGGATGGAGAGCGAGCCGGACTTTCGATCCGCCATCGCGTCACCATCGAGCTTGAGAGTAACCGGCTTGCCATCGACTACCCGCTGGACGGTGATCTTGGCCGACGAACCGATTCGCGTAAGGCCGCCTGCCAGGCCAATCGCCTCAAGCAGCGTGAGGCCGCCGCCTACCGGGATCTCATAGGCCCCGGGGCGCTGGACCTGACCCAAAACGGTGAACAGGCGCTTGGAATATTCCACCACCACAAACGTGATCCGCGGGTTGACGAGGAAGTCCTTGGCGAACGCCGCTCGAATTTCCTCGCTGGCGCGCTCGACCGTTTTGCCGGCCACGGTGATCGGCCCGAGCAAGGGAATGCGAATCTTG
The DNA here is from genome assembly GCA_036522715.1 of Verrucomicrobiia bacterium. Taxonomy (GTDB): domain Bacteria; phylum Verrucomicrobiota; class Verrucomicrobiia; order Limisphaerales; family JACQFS01; genus DATDFH01. The sequence goes on along the minus strand of DATDFH010000168.1, from coordinate 7,259 downwards.
CCATCGTCCGCCACGCGCGCCGCGACGTTGAGGTCGTCCTCGCTGTAAACGCTCAACTGCACGAGATCGTTGGGACGAATCGCGTATTCGCCCGCGGCTGCGGGCAAAGCCGCGAGCGAGGCGAGAATGCGTGCGAAGATCAATGCGCGTGTGATTGGAGACGGTGGTTTCATAGGCTGGTCAATACGTGTAGGCGATGCTCACGCCCGTGCTGGTATTGTCGAAACTGTTGAGAACGGAATTCGAGTCGTTCCTCCGGAATTGAACGAAAGCCGACGCCTCCCAATGAACCGCGGGATGATACAACAGCGCCGCCCGCAGGAGATAGAATGAATCCTCGCGCGTCGCCGTCACCGCTGAAGTCGTCGGTACATAATCGACGAAGTTGTAGCCGAGATTCAGACGGGCGTTGAGTTTGGCCGCAAGCTCCTTGTTCAATTCGAGCGTGACGCCGGTCAGATTGTAGTCCTGGCCGGCCAACACGGCGGAACTGTAAGTAGCCCGGCTGGCTCCGAGCGTGACGGCTGTCTTCGGGCTGACGAGATAATCCATCGCCACGCGGAACACCCAGTTCGCCAGGTCGGACCGCGCCGAGCCGAACTGGCGGATTTCAACGCCCGTCTCTGCGTCCAGCCGGACGCGGCCAGTGACCGTGTAACGGGCCAGGGTCAGGGCTTGTTCAAAGACCTGTGCCCCTTGACTCGCCACATCGAGGGTTCCGGCGCGCGCGCCCAACCCGAGCGTCAGCTTCGGCGTGAAATCGTAATTCGCGCGCAGATCGCCGCGCCATTCGCTGGAACTGATCGCGCCCTCGTTATCGGTGAGCACCCGATGCAGGCTCGTGCCAAGGGACAGCTTCTCTCCCACCCGATAGGCGGCCTCCACCTCGGTGTGGTTGATCCCCTGTCGCAACCGTCGTCCGGCGTCCACCACCGCGCCGGACGTGGCGTCGTAGTGGTGCTCGACCGTGCAATCGAGCCGCGCCAATTCCCAACCCACCCCGCCGGCGAAGTGATGGTCCACGGAATCGTTGTCCGAATTGTGAACAAAGGCGATGAACTCGGGCGTGTAGCCGAGGTCGATCACCGCCCCGCCAGCGTCGTCAAACCGGTCCGATTTGACCCGCAACGTGGGCGCGAGGGAAAGGATCTCGTCGCTGACCGCGTTGCTGTGCGAGATGAAAATGTTGCTGTCGTAAGCCACGCCCGCCCGTGCTGCCGGCCGGAAGCTGAACGGCCCGCGGCGGATCGCCGCCAAAAACCCTTCCGGCTCCGCGTCTGGAAAGGGATTCACGTCAGTCGCGCTGACGTCCACGGCGGCGACAGCGCATCCGACCAGAAGGAGCAGTCCCGCGTGCAGGGCGGAGCGGGGCCGTGGCCTTTGAAATGTCGCGCGTCGCGTGTTCACGTTGATTCCGGCGTCAGTCCGGCACGCATGGCTGCATGGCCGTTGACGCACGGTTGCAAAGGGAGCGGGACGCGCGCCACGCGGTCGGGACGACGTGCTGATTTTGGTGTCGGACTTTTCCTACAGTTTACCAACGAAGGCAGCGGTGGGTCTTCATGCCTCGTGCGAGGGCGAGGATTCGGGAGGCGCCCTCTGTCCGTTGCGTCGGACTCAATCCAGCGACGGAATAACCTCAGCGGCCCGCGACCGCGGAATTCAAGCCGCCCGGTTGAGTCATCGCCGAGGGCCGGGAATAAATCCTCAACACATTGGTCTGGCCGTCGAACGTGACGGTCACGCTGTTGCGCCCGATGACGGCCACGCGCACCTCGTCGAGCGTGTCGCCCACCTCCAGGAGCCGGCGGTTGATGAGGGCGAGAGCGACGCCGTTGCGCACGCTGATGCCCTGCAGCACCAGCGGCGGGAACGGCCGGGCCGGCCGCGGCGGAGCTTCGATTTGGATTCGGGCCTTTGGCGCCACCACCGGCGCCGGGCGCTCGTGGGTCATGTTGAAGAAGACCAGCCCCAGCAGGACGGACATCACGCCCCAGTAGCGCAGGTTGGCCAGATAGCGAAATGGACGCTCCTCATCATCGCTGGCCGGCCGATTGAAACAGCCGATGATCCAGAGCAGCAGACCGAGGCCCAGCGCTGCCTCGAGGATTTCAAGGCGCCGGTCCATGAGCAACGGCTCGCGCTTTTCCAGCTCCATCGAAGCCACCACCGCGATCGACAGCACTGCCGTCGAGCAGGACAGCCGGATTCTGACGAGCAAGGGGATTCGTCGAAATTTCATGCGCGGGCGCGTTTCATTTTGCATTCGTCCTAGGCGGCCGATTCGGCGGGCAGATCGGGCGGGTTCGCCGGGGCATCGAGGCATTCGCGGACGGTCCGGGCGAGCTTGTCAGGGCGGTAGGGTTTTTGCAGGAAGCATTCGGCAGCCGTCTCCTTCGCGTCCTCTCCCAACAGGTCGCAACTGTAGCCGCTGGTGAAAACAACCCTGAGCGTCGGACGTTCGGCGCGCAACTGCCGCGCCAGATGGATGCCGCTCACGCCTTCGGGCATCACCATGTCGGTGAGCAACAGATCGATCTCCTGACGGTGCTGCCCCCAGGTTTTCAATGCCTCCACGCCGTTGGCGGCGGTGAAGACGCTATAGCCCTGGCACTGGAGGAGACTGCGGACCAGTTCGCGCAGGGGGGCCTGGTCTTCGACCAGCAGAATCGTTTCGTGGCCGGGCAACGCCAGGATCGTCGCCGCTTCGGCCTGATGCACCTCGCGCTTGTCCGTCGCCGGGAGGAAGACGCTGAAGGTCGTGCCGTGGCCGACGCGGCTTTGGAGTTCGATCCAGCCTTCGTGCTGCTTGACGATGCCATACACGATGGACAGCCCCATGCCCGTGCCCTTGCCCGTTTCCTTGGTGGTGAAAAACGGCTCGAAGATGCGCTTCTGGACGGCCTCGGCGATGCCGCAGCCGGTGTCGGTGACGTGCAGACAGACAAACGTTCCGGGCCGGGCCTCGGGATGGCGCTGGAGTTGCGCCGGCCCGATCTCCTCGACCGACGCCTCGAAGGTCAGCGTGCCGCCTTGCGGCATCGCATCGCGCGCGTTGATGGCCAGGTTCATGGCCACCTGTTCGAGGCTGCCCGGATCGGCGAAGACCGACGGCAGCTTCGCCGGGAATTGATACACGAGCCGGATGTGGTCGCCGATGAGCCGCTGGAGCATCTTGCTGGAATTGGAGAGCAGCTCGCCCAACTGGAGGACCTGCGGCTGGATCATTTGTTTGCGGCTGAACGCGAGGAGCTGCCGGGTCAGCGACGCGGCGCGCGCCGAAGCGTCGGAGATCTGGCGCAACGAGTTCTCTATCCGCGCGTCCAGACTGGTGGCGTTGAGCTGCAGGCTGACGTGGCATTGAATGATCGTGAGGATGTTGTTGAAGTCGTGCGCCACACCTGCGGCGAGCTGGCCGACCGCTTCCATTTTCTGCGCCTGCCGCAACTGCTGCTCCAACTCCACTTGTTCCGTCCGGTCCTGCATCAGGAACAGGACGTGGCTGTCGCCGCCGAGTTGGAACAGTTCCGCCCACACCAGCACGGTTCGCAACTCACCCGCGCCGGTCCGGATGACGCTCTCGAAATTACGCAGGGATTTTTCCGCGCGCAGCGTGTCCAGCATCCCCGCGTAACGCTCCGGCGATTCCCAGAGCCGCAGGTTGCACGGCGTGAAACCCAGCGCCAGCCGGCGTTCGAGGCCGGTGAGCGCGACGAAGCTTTCATTCACATCGACCAGCCGTTCGGTCCCGATGGATTGGATGATCATCGGCAGGGGACTCGCGCGAAACGCCTTGGAGAAGCGTTCCTCTGACAAGCGAAGGCTCTGCTCGGCTTGCTTTCGTTCGTCGATCTCGCGCTGCAAGTCTTCGTTGACCGCCTGCAATTCACGCGTGCGCTCCGCCACCAGCCGGCCCAAGTCCTCCAGCGTGCATTTGGCCTGTTGCGTGAGCATCCATTTGTTGGTCAGCGCGTGGGCCAGTTGCAGTACCTCGACGTTGTCGAAGGGTTTTTTGAGGATGAGCAGGCGGTCCGACTGGCCGAGGCGCTCGATCATTTCGGCCCAAGAGTAATCGGAGTAGGCGGTGCAGATGACCACTTGGAGGTCGGAATAATGTTTCCACAGGTGCGTGATGGTTTCCACGCCATCCCAGCCGGGCGGCATGCGAACATCGACAAACGCCATCGCGTACGGCCGGCCTTGCTCCAGCGCGCGCCGCACCATTTCCAGTCCCTCCTGGCCCTGGAAGGCGGAATCGATTTCGAAGGCGGCCAGTCCCGGCCGCTCCACTTCGTCTCCGAACAACTCCGCGCGGGCCGAGGCCATCGGATTGTCCAGTCCTTGCGGCAGGAGAATTTTGCGGAAGTCCTCGTGGATTGCGCGGTTGTCGTCGATGATTAGAATGCGTCGATTGGTCAGGATGTTCATATTAGTTTGCAATCAGGTTGCAGGGGACTTCCAGCGTGAAGGCGGCGCCACGGCCCGGGCCTTCGCTCTGGGCGCTCAAGGAGCCGCCCAGTTCCTTGGCCGCCAGCGCGCCGCTGTGCAGGCCAAAACCGTGGCCATCTCTCCGGGTCGTGAAGCCGTGGTTGAATATGCGCGTGAGATTCTCCGGCGGTATTCCCACGCCGTTATCCGCCACCGTGATCCGGACCCGGTCCGCTCCGTTGATCACGCGCACGGTCAGCCGCTTGTCGGAACGGCCGGATTCGTGGCAGGCGTATTTGGCGTTGCGCATGAGGTTGACCAGGATTTGCAGCACCTTGTGTTTCTCGGTCGTGATCGGCGGCACCTGGGCGTAGTCGCGCTCGACCTGCACCCCGTGGCGCTGGAGCGCTCCGGCGTTCAAGCGCAGGCTGTCCTCGACGAGATCGGTCACCTGGACGGTCTCCCGGACGCCCGACACCTTGGCGTAGCTCTGCTGCATGTCCACGATATCCTTGATGTGTTCGATGTTCTTGCGGAGTGATTCCAGTTCCTTGAGGTGGGCGGTGTGCTCGGCCGCGAGCGTTTCGGAAAGTTGCGCCAGAAAGGCGGGCACCTTCCGGCCCTTGGGATCGGCGGTGAGATAAACGCCGAGGTCGGCCGCGTGTTCGCGCAGCAATGCGGTGACGCGGGCGAGGTCGGTGACGCCGGAATGTTTGAGCTGATCGGCCACCAACGTGGCGCTGACGTTCACGCTGTTGAGCACGTTGCCGACGTTGTGCAGGACGCCCGTGGCGACTTCCGCCATGCCCGCCTGACGCGAAGCTTCCACCAACTCCTTGTGCAAGGCTTCCAAGGACGCTTCGGCTTGCTTGCGCTCGGCGATCTCGTTTCGCAGTTCCTTCGTCCGCTCTTCCACGCGCCTTTCCAAATTACCGCGGGCTTCTTGCAGTGCGCTGTCTCGCGTCTCGATCTCGCTTAACATTTCATTGAACCCGTCGATAAGCCGGCCCAGTTCGTCTTCGCTGCGTTTGACCGCGCGAAGCGAATAATTCTTTTCCGCGGCCACGACGCCGGCAACATGGGCCAGATGCGAGATCGGCTCCGAGATGAGCGCCTGAAGTTTCATGGACAGGAGGAAGGCGGACAAAGTGGACGCGAGCATCACGGCGACGGCAATCAGCGCGTAGCGCCACAAGCGGGCGCGCATTTCCTCCAGATCTGATTGAATGTAAACGGTGCCGGCGGTTTCGCCGGCGAGGTCAATCTTGTGGAACAACTCCAGGCGGTTGTCCCCAAACCAATAGCCATCGGACTTGATCGTCGGCGGAACAGCCACGGCCCTGGCTCCGGCATGGTGGTATTGAGCGAAGACTTTCCCATCACGGCCATAGACCGCGGCGACAAGAATACCGGGATGAGCGCTCAACGATTTGAGCGTCTGCTCGGCCGAGGCCGGGTCGTTGAACGAGAGCGCCGCAGCGCTATTGTCGCCGGCCATTCTGGCGGTGGTCAGAAGCTCGTTCACCATGGTCCGCCGATCCACGATCCGTTCGTAGGTGAGGAACGCGATGCTGGCCAATCCGAGAGCCATGCAACTCGTCAACGTGATGATGGCCATCATCTTTCGCTTGATCGAAGTGTCGCGAAGAAAGCGCGTGGTCATTTCCGGGTGACAGGTCTCCGATGGACGGAGCGTGCCAGTTTCTGAAGTTGCGCGCTGACCTTGAGGCCCGCCTGGTCCGCCGCGTTCATGTCGATTTCGAACCGGAGCTTGTCGCTTTCGACGGCAAAGCGGATCGCGCCGCCGTGCGCGACAAAGGCGTCCGATTCGCCCACCGCCAGGATGCCCGCGCTGCTGAAAAGGTCCTTCAGTTCGTCGAGCCGCGCGTCTTCCGAGGCGCTCACGAAGAGCAAGTGGACGGACTTGGCGGCCTCGGCGGTCTGGACCGGCTGCACGACGATCGCGCGGCCGTTGATTTTTCGGTCCCGCACGGCGTTTTCCAATTCCGCGCCGAACGGGTTGCGGCCGAACGTGCCGATGACGATCGCATCGTCGGTCTTGAAACTCTTCGCCGGCCACTCGACAAATTTTGTGAAGTTGAAGAGGAACGCAGCCTTGAGCTGATACTCATTGGACACCGCGCCTTCCCCGCCGCCCGAGACGCTCCCCGACATGCACATCACCCCGAGCAACACGGCCAAGGGCCGGCAATGCCAGCGCCGCGCGAACGTTGCGAACTTTCGTTTCAAAGTCGTCACCATGGCTCCCCTCGTGTCAAAATCTCCAGGTCATCTTGCCGAGCACGCTGCGCGGCACTTCAGTTTGCAGCGTGGTGATGTCGGCGGGGAATTCCGGATGCCGGCCGTCGAGCAGGTTCTGTCCCCACACGCCCACTTCGAGCGACTTGGTCGGACGCCAGACCAACCCGAGGTCGAGCCGGACATACGAGGGGACTTGCTGGTCGCGGAGCGTGTCCACGTAGGAAATGGCGCTGTTGAACTCGAGGTTCCACGGCAGATCCACGTACGAGCGCAGCCGGACTTGCTGTTCCGGGCTGTCGAATCCCGACGAGGCGCCGAGAAAGCGCAGGTGCAGCCAGGAGTAATCAGCCGCCAGCCGCCAGTGTTCGCTGACCCGGAATTGCACGGCGAGTTCGACGCCGTAACTCGAACCGCTGAGCGCGTTGGTCGCGTTCTGCGGGAGCAGCAAGTGCGGCGGGGCCGGCGTGGCCTCGAACCTTGGCGCACCCGGCTCGAATTGGATCACGTTGTCGTACGCGTTGAAGAAGGCCGCCACGTCGAACGACAAATTTTTCGTCGGCTCGATCCGG
>DATDFH010000167.1:0-3814 GCA_036522715.1 Verrucomicrobiia bacterium | reverse complement strand
GTGCGATTCATCGGCGCGCCGTGGAACTCCATCCGCCCGCCGCAATCCACGATGGCCGGGCACGATTGCTTGTCCAGGCCCTCGAACCATGTGAGCCGGATGAGCGCCGTGTGCTTCGCGTCCACCGGTTGCTCGGCAGTGCCAACGAGCAGCGTCGGGCGCGGCGCGCCGGGCGCAGGGGCGGCAAGGTGCGCCTCGCAATCAAACCCTTCCTCACTCACGTCCTCGCCCGCTTGGATTTTGATAAGACCCACGTCGAGCCGCGTGTCGCAGTCGGTGGCAAAGCGCACCGTGCCGCCGATGTGCAGCGAGCGCACCGGCTGCGGCGAGTTCACGTCGTAGAGGACTTCGTGGCCCGGCCGCACGAGCACCGTCGCGCCGGCAAACGGGAGCTTGCCGCCCTCCCACGTCTTCGTCTCCGACCACGCGCCGGATTTCGCGGAGCGGACGAGCGGAGCATCAGCGGCAGAAGCGCCGGCGACGCCCGCAAGGGCGACCAACGTCAGGAATAAGCAGCGTGCTATTTTCATAGTCATAAAGCCTTTGCCGCGATGCCATACATGCCGCGTGGATTGCCGCTGGCGTCGCGATTGACGGGGCCGAGCGTGACCTTGCCGGCCTGCGTCACCGTGCGTTTCCACACGTCGAAGGGCAGGTGCGAGCGCACCGGCGCCTCGATCTCATCGAGCAGGATTTCCTCGCCCGTGCGGGTGAAGTTTTCCGTCAACCACGCTTGAGAAATCCCGCGCCGCGGCATGAGCACGAACAACTCCACGGGCCGCGCGACCACGATCTCGATGGCGTAGGCGGGACGCCTGAGTTCGCCGTAAAACGTTTGCACAACGTCCGCATTCATCAGCGAAGCGGGAAAGCCTCGCCCGTCGGTTGCCTTCCAGACATGCGGACGATTCACATAGACCACGGCTCCCGGCCTCAGCCCGCGCGGCACGATGCGATAGAAATGAAAGCCCTCCGCCGCGCCGAAGTTGTCGCTCACCGAGACGATGTTGCAATCACGCGGCGGTGGCTGGGTGGACCACTCACCCGGTTGCAGGCCGCCGGTGATGTTGACGATGCGAGCGAGGGCTTGCCTCGCGTCCACGCGCACGGCTTCGCCCTGTTCCAGCGGGGTCGCACGCTGCGGTTGTCCCGGGTTGAAGAGATCGACACTGCCCTTGATGACCATTACGTCGGTCGCTCCATCCACCCGGGCTTCCACACCGAATTGAGTGCCCACGTCCACCACGCGGGTCACCGGAGTGTCGAGGATAAAACCCTTGCCACGCGCGCCGCAATCCACGGTGACCTTCCCGTGCAACACCCGCGCGTGCATGGGGTCGATGAAACGAACCTCGGCCGGTCCCGACACGACCAGCTTCACATCCGACGGCAGCCGCAACTGCGCTTCGCCGCCGTGAAGATCGAACGCGTCGAGCCGCACACGGTCGTGGATGCGCATTCCGTCATTCGGTCCCGCGATCTTGGCCCCGACGAGTCCCAACACTTCGACCTCCACCTGCGCGACCAAAGTTTTCCTCGGCCACCAATGCCACAGGGACAAACCCATCACCAAGACAGCCGCCGCCGCTGCCAGCGCCCAGCGAGCGCGCTGCGCTGGCATGGCGACAGGCGCGGCATTGCCCTCGACAGCGAACTCCTCCATCGCGCTGTCGAGGTGCAGGTATTCGACCGCGAGCTTGCGAAACTCAGCATCCTCGATGATCGCGCACTCAACCCTCGCCACGTCTTCGCGGGTCGCCGTGCCGTCGGCGTAGCGTTGCAACGCTTCAAGTCTGGGATCGTTCGGATTCACGCTAGGCCTTCTCTGGCAAACACCGCCCGCGTGCATTCGACGAGCGCAAGCCGGATGCGATGCAGCGTTTTGTAGAGCGCCATCGCGCTGCGGCCTTGCCGGGCGGCGAGGTGGTCAATGCGCATTCCTGGCGCGTAGGCCGCGCGCACCAGCTCACGCTGGTCTCTCGGCAGCTTGCCCACGCACTCTTCGAGCGCTTCATGTCGCGCATCGAGCTGGTGTCCCATTTGGGCCGACTGCTCGGCGATGATGGCCATGGCGTCCTCTCCGAAGAAATGCCGGTCGCGTCCCTGATCGCGCCTCCAAGCCATCACTTCCATGCGCGCCACGCCGAAGGCCCACGGGCGGAACTCCGCCGCACTGGTCAGATCTCCAAACTTTCGCCAAAGCACCACGGCCACCTCCTGCATCACCTCGCGCGCATCCTCGCGCGTGGGCACCAGCGATCGCACGAAACCACGCAACGATGGTTCGTGTTCGGAGTAGAGACGGAGGAACTGATCGTCGTGCGGTCGGTGGACGGATTGCATCGGCTACCATTAACACACCAGAAGACGCGTCCATTTGCCAAAAAAGTTTACCCTCCCGCACGCGTGGATTGTCTGGACGACGGGTCACGGGGCAAACTGGTCGAGCAGCGGGCCGTAGCTCGCCGTGAGAAGCGCTTCGTTGCGCGCCTGCAACCGGTGGTAGTCGGCAACGATTTCGGGAAACTGCCCGGCAATCATCCGCTGGTCGGTATCGAGTTCGTAACTGAGCACGAGCCGCCCGGTCAGGAGTGCGTGTTCGATGGCGTCCTGCGCGACCACGTCTTCGGGCGCGCAGGTTTCCAGCAAGTGCAGCAGGTAGTTCTTCATCATGCCCATAGGCGAAGAAGGGGCAAACGGCTGTAACCCTTCGCCCCTCATTTCAATTACTTCCGGCCCTTGGTCTTGATCATCGCCACGATGGGGCAGAGGTCGTTGAGCCGGACGTTTTGCTCGGGCGTCAGGATCAGATGGCGCGCGGCATGGAACTCGGTCACGGGCTTCACCGAGTCGCTGACGCTGAGCGCGTCGAGAGCGTTGTGTTTGGCGAAGAGCGCCTGGAGACCGTCGAGCAACTCCTGCGTGGCGGCTTCGGGCAGCTTGTCGCCGTCGATCTTCAGCTCGAACTTCTGCCGGAAATATTTTCCGGTGGTTTCGCCGAGGATCGGCACCAGCGCGGCGTCGCTCTCCAGGCCGCCGTAGCGGTTCTGGAAGGTGACGAGCACCTCGCCCGCCGGGCTGGGCACGCTTAGTGAACTGGGCACATCATGCTTGCCGTGGTGGAGCTGGAAGAACGGCAGCGTGGCGCGCAGGCGCAACTCCGCCTTGTCGGTTTCCAGCGCACCTTTGAGCGCGTCGAACTGCTCGGTGCGCTCGATGATCCGCGCGGCGATGAGGGCGTGCTCGCCGTTCGGGTCGGGCAGGACGGGATAGGCCGTCCTGCTCTCCTCCTTCTTCTTGGTGATGCCGCCGAAGCTGACTTTCTTCACGCCAGCGGCGGGTGGGTTGACGGACTCTGCGGTGGTTTTCTCTAACTTTGTTTCGGTGTTGTAGCGTGACATAAAGTACACGGTCAGGCAGCCGGCTTCATGGCGTCGTCAATGCGGCCCATCACGGCGAGGCACTCGGCGGAAACCTGGACCGGCGAACAGACGCGCAGCTCCAGTACGCCAGACTGGAGTTGTGTGACTTGAACCCGCGAGCCGGGATGGAAACCAGCGACCTTGAGCCACTGGCCCTTGAGGCGGATTTGCGGGATGCTCTCGCGGCGAAACAGGTCGCCGCGCTCTTCGATGGCGAGGGTTCTGGTCATGGAAACAGTCTGCCTGCCTTTGCTGCCGGGGCAGGCTCCCTCCCAAAGCGCGGCACTTGCGTGCGGCGTACTGCGCACGGGCGGGTGGGGCGGCGGCCGGTTTTGACGAGTGGAGCCGGCTCGGAAACGCAGCGCGTTTAAGGTCGGGCTTCAGACCGAGTC